>JAKIVC010000064.1 GCA_021647245.1 Gammaproteobacteria bacterium | reverse complement strand
AGCCATTCAGGCCCATTTCTCCGATCATTTTCGTTGAATATGCTCAATATTCGCCTCAAACAATCAAAAAAATGGACTCAAAATGGCTTTCCCTCGCTACGATCACCTAAGTCCGACAGCCTCCTAGCCCGAATATTTGGCAGATTCAACCTCAAAGTGCATAACCAGCTAAGCTGCCATAAGTAACAAGGGTCTGCAAAATAAACCGTTGTATCTAATGCTTTCGCGACTTCTTCATGGTAGGCAAACTCTTTTCCGTTATCTGCTGTGACGGTATGTACTGCGCCCCTAAACGGTGATAATAACTCAATCCTTGCTGCTGTGGCGGTAGTCGCTGACTTATCATCAACATGCTTTGAAACGGCAAAGCTTGGCACTCGCTCTACGATTGTTACTAACGCACCACTGTGCCCTTTTCCAATAACAAGGTCTATTTCCCAATCACCTACACGCTCTTTTTTATCAACAATGCCTGGACGTTCTTCAATACCAATACGGTTCTTTATATGCCCCCGCCCCGCCTTGAGTCTTGCTGCGGGGTTGATAGGCGGCGTAAATAACAATACAAATCGCCACCAGAAGCTTTATCTGCCCACACATACAAATAGATACTTTCATGGATCAGGTGTTGCTGATTCACCTCTAAAAGGCAGCCCGATATTTGCTCTGGACTCCACTTTTCTTTTAATTTCGACTTAACGAGTTGAATCATGCTATCCGTCATCTTAAGCGCTTTTGTCGCTTCAATCTGTCGTTAATTATACTTAGACTGTACTTGTTTATAGCGATAGCCACGCTTTTCTTTAGGGCATAAATCTGGCATCGTCATCTCTCTTGTCGGAGAAAAAGTGCTCAGCTTACTAACAACGGGCCTCTTTTTTATACTCTGCTCAAGTTATGCACTTATTGGTTGAATCTAAGATGGGTTAAACGAGGATCGTCTTTTTTATGAAATATTCGGGCCACTACAAATCACATAGAGCCGTATGAGGGAAACCTTCAAGTATGGTTTTGTGAGGGGCACTATGTTTCCTTGCGTTTACAAATTAATAAACATAGGAGACATCAATGTCTACTCAATATCAATTTTTAAAAAAAGTAGCGCTGGTTACTATGCTGGTATTGCCTGCGTTGGCGAGCGCAAAAATTGTACTAACTGACGAACAGGCCGCCGATATTGGGCAGAAAATTTGGCAAAATGAGGGGCTTGGTCGAGTTGACTATTTAACGGTCTGGAATGAAGGGGAGGATTTCCCCTCGTTTGGGATTGGTCATTTTATCTGGTATCCGCAGGGGGTTAACGGGCCTTTTGTCGCGTCATTTCCGGTGTTACGTGACTACCTTGCGATGCATATGAAGCTGCCCGGTTGGTTGGCTGAGGCCAAGTATAGTCCGTGGCAGAGTCGTGAAGATTTTTATCAACAGTTTGATAGTTTAAAAATGCGTGAATTGCGTCTGCTGTTAGAACAGAGTGTGTCACTACAGGTGGAAGTTGTTGTTCAACGCATGGAGGCGGCACTACCAAAAATGTTAAGGGCCGCTGTAGGGTCTGATCTGCGTGTGTACCTCGAGCAGCAGTTTTACAAAGTCGCCGCTGAGCCGAGTGGGCCTTATGCCTTGGTCGACTATATTAATTTTAAGGGTGAAGGGGTAGCGCTGAGGGAGCGCTATCAAGGTGAGGGGTGGGGGTTGTTGCAGGTATTGATGAACATGGATCCCCAAGCAAACGACGTGATGGCTGAGTATATCCGCAGTGCGGATGCGGTGTTAACGCAGCGGGTAAGTAATGCGCCACGAGATGAGTCTCGTTGGTTGCTAGGCTGGCGCAAGCGTTTGCAGAGTTACTCAGAGCTTCCCTGAATAGTTATATCACTCGTGCAGGCCAGCCTAACCGGCCTGCATGCTGCTCCCAGATAGCTCCAGCAGCATTTCACGAGCATCGGCTCTATATCGAGTTGTTTTTACTCCTCTTGCTCACTCCGGCCAAAACCCTTCGGCAACACCCATACTTCTGTGACCTGCCCAACCTCATTTCCCTTGTGTTCAGCAGCATACCCCACTTGCATCCCTTTCTTGAGCACTCTCAGAGAGGAGAAACGGGAGTGTGGCGTATAGACCCGGGTAGCAGGACTCACCGAAAACTCCATATCGTCTATCACGATATAACCTGGGTGAAGATCATCGACCTGACCTATGTTATTAAAGCTCTCCGGATAGTGTGCGGGCAGTTTGTCGGCAAACGCTCCGCTGGCGGGCATTAAAAACACCACAAACAACACGACTGTAAAAATATATCGATTCATCTCTCTCTCCTCAGCGC
>JAKIVC010000063.1 GCA_021647245.1 Gammaproteobacteria bacterium | reverse complement strand
TTATAAACTGTATGACTACCGTAACGATACTCCATAACACAACACCCCCTCTGTGCTTAGTTACAGTATCGCAGATAAATCTGACCGCCTAAAGGCGGTGGTTTCAACCTTTATTAGGGACGAATGAGTATTGTGCGCATCAATCGAGCATAGCGAATCCGCTTTTGTAACACAACGCCTAAAAATAAAAAGCCCCCAATAAAGGGGGCTTCCTAGGGTATAACCATACTGAAACAGATCGCACGAAGCAACCTGGCCAATACAACTTAGCAGCTGTAGTACAGCTCAAACTCAACAGGATGTGTGGTCATACGCAGTTGAGTCACCTCTTCCATCTTCAGCTTGATGTAGGCATCAATCATGTCGTCGGTGAAAACACCACCCGCAGTCAAGAAAGCGCGATCATTGTCCAGCTCCTCGAGAGCCTGATCCAGTGAATGGGCCACGGTTGGGATCTCAGCTTCCTCTTCAGGTGGCAGGTCGTAGAGATCTTTATCCATCGCTTCGCCAGGGTGGATCTTGTTCTGGATACCGTCAAGACCGGCCATCATCATGGCTGCGAAGGCCAGGTATGGGTTGGCGGTACAATCAGGGAAACGCAGCTCTACACGACGACCCTTTGGGTTGGTAACGTAAGGAATACGAATAGAAGCTGAGCGATTACGCGCAGAGTATGCCAGCATAACAGGTGCTTCAAAGCCAGGTACCAAGCGCTTGTATGAATTGGTAGAAGCGTTAGTCAGTGCGTTCAGTGCGCGAGCATGCTTAATGATACCGCCGATGTAGAAAAGCGCAGTCTCAGAGAGGCCGCCATAGCCGTCACCGGCAAATATATTTTGACCATCTTTTGCCAGCGACATATGCACGTGCATACCCGAGCCGTTATCACCTACAATTGGCTTCGGCATGAAAGTCGCCGTTTTTCCATAGATGTGGGCGATATTATGAATCGCATATTTGTGGATTTGAACTTCATCCGCCTTATTAACCAGAGTATTGAATGCAACACCGATTTCACACTGGCCAGCAGTGGCTACTTCATGGTGATGTACTTCAATTTTAAGGCCCATCTGCTCCATGGTTTCACACATAGCAGCACGAATGTCGTGCAGTGCATCAACCGGTGGCACTGGGAAATAGCCGCCTTTGATACCAGGACGATGGCCAATATTGCCATCTTCAAATACTTTTTCAGAATTCCACTCGGCTTCATCTGAATCAATTTTTACAAAGCTGCCGCTCATGCTAGAGCCCCAGCGCACATCATCAAGAATGAAAAACTCTGGCTCAGGGCCGAAGAATGCCGCATCAGCAATGCCCGTGGACTTCAGGTAGGCTTCTGCACGCTTGGCGACTGAACGTGGGTCACGCTCGTAGCCCTGCATGGTGGTGGGCTCAACGATGTCACAACGAAGGATCAGAGTTGACTCTTCAAAGAAGGGGTCCATTACCGCCGTTGTGCAGTCAGGCATTAAAATCATGTCAGATTCATTGATGCCTTTCCAACCAGCGATGGATGAGCCGTCAAACATGTTGCCAGCCAGCAGAGACTCTTCATCGATAGTGCTGGCAGGAAACGTAACATGTTGCTCCTTGCCGCGGGTATCAGTGAAGCGGAAATCAACGTATTTAACATCGTTTTCCTTGATCATATCCAGGACGATATTTACAGACATTCTGTTCCTCCAGAAGGGTTGTTAAATTTTCAAGTGTAATTATTGAGGAAGTTCTAAACAAGTCATGATCAATTTCAGCTTAGCTTAAAATCAACCCGAGTTACTCAGAGCGTCCTTGAGTATAAATCTTTTTGTAGCAGGATGTGCGCCAAAAAAATTAGTCTTAAATATCAATCTGTTTCATCGAAATCACGCTGCCCCAGCCTATCACGCATTATTATGGTGCGCATTCGGCACTACCATGGCGCACCTAGACAACCGACATAAACACTGGCAACAGAGCGCACTTGCGCGGTGATTTGTGAAAAAATGTTGATTCACTGTAATGCTATCTTGGATATTTGCCAAGATTTTTAATCAAAGAAAAATAGTTTGCTCCTGCAATATCTGTACTTCTGCCGTGCATGGGTAGCTCATTTTGTCGATGGGTACAATGAAAGTCATCAACACAGTGGAATCCAATGCATCACCCCCAGCCCAACGTCACAACGGCGAAGAGCTAACGACATTGGGCCGCCGTCAGTGAAGTGTGGTTGAATCCGGAAAATTAGGGTAAAAAAGAGCCTGGAATTAGAGGAAAATCAGCAGGGCGCTGGACAAACATCGATGGAAAACCACTACCCTTTCTAAAGTTGATGAATCTGTTAAAATAATTAATGTAAAGACTTGACCCCTTTTCAAAGTCGAGTTAATCTTGCGATGATCGACCCCTTGAGCCACACCCTTGCCAAGGTTTAAGTCTAGCTCTTGTTATGCCTGCTTACCATCTACTAATTTCAATGGTAGGTCGAGTAGATGGGTTCCTCTAGCTTTATCAGGATCATGATGGCCATCACACGGCCGATTTCCTGCTTCTACCATTGTTACCACACCCCTCTCAGAACCGTGCTTGCGCTATTTACGCACACGGCT
>JAKIVC010000062.1 GCA_021647245.1 Gammaproteobacteria bacterium | reverse complement strand
CCCATACCGCGTATTGTCTGAATCAATTTCAGATCGAAATCATCATCAATCTTGCCGCGCAGGCGGCGTATGGCCACATCGATGACGTTAGTATCACTATCAAAATTCATGTCCCAGACCTGTGAGGCGATCAGAGAGCGTGGCAGCACCTCGCCCTGATGGCGAACCAGCAGTTCCAGCAGGGCAAACTCCTTGATAGTTAGATGGATGCGCTGGCCACCTCGGCTGGCACGATGACGAATCAAATCCAGTTGCAGATCGGCGATGCTTAGATCCAACTCGGCAGCAGGGCTTGCACCACGCCGCAACAGGGCACGGACACGCGCCAGTAACTCGGCAAAGGCAAAGGGTTTGACCAGGTAGTCGTCCGCCCCCAGCTCTAACCCCTTGACCCGATCATCGACGCTATCACGGGCGGTGAGAAACAGTACCGGCACCCTGTTATCCGCATCACGCAATGATTTCAGAATCCGCCAGCCATCTACGTCCGGCAGCATTACATCGAGGATGAGCAGATCGTAGCACTCGGTCATGGCCAGATGGTAGCCATCCAGCCCGTTATGCGCCAAATCGACGACAAACCCGGCCTCACTCAGCCCCTGCCGGAGATATTGACCGGTTTTAAGCTCATCTTCAGCAATCAAAAGTTTCACTGTAAGCCTGTATGCCCGCACTGTATGAAAAAAGGCTAACCCATACGGCCTGCCACAAAGATGACAGCAGTATTACAAAATTGTAATGCCATCGTCACCTGAATGACGGCTTCCCTCCCTTACATTGTGCAATATCGCAGAATCAGTGGGGTTATTGATGATTTTGCGAGGACTTACAACTTCTCGCATGGCATGACTGGAGGAAATATAGATGAAACATCCCGGTAGACTAACCCGGCAGACGCTGGCTGTCGCTATGGCGCTGGCTCTGCCCATGAGCGCCTCGGCAGATGCAAGCTACGATGAACTCAAGAATACAGTGCGGCAGCTACAAGAACAACTACAGCAGGTGCAAAAAATCCTGAAACAGCAGGAGGCCAAGGTTAACAAAGTTGCAGAGAATGCAGTTACCCGACAAGTGAGTCGTGATGCTCAGCATGCAAAACGGGACATCCAAGTCCCCCTTTTGCCCTCGCTTATCACGACGGCTAATTCTGTGTTACTTCTCTTGGAATCCGACAAATCCTCATATGAAATAAGCGACATTGAGGTGCCCAAATGAGGAGCCAAAAATGTCCAAAAAACGCAAGAGTTATAGACCAGAAGAGAAAGTAACCATACTTAAGGTAGACAAAGTTCCGGTATCAGACCTGTGCGACCAGTACGGTATTCATCCAGCACTTTTTTACCGCTGGCAGAAACTCATGTTTGAGAATATGGCAGCAACACTCGAACCAAAGAGAGGCACAGCACAAGGTGAATAAATGCTGAGTCATGAAGATTCATGGTTTTGGGCGCATTGAAGGCAATGTTCCCTAACTCCATTCTTTCGAGAACACGGTCTATTGCTTGTAACGGATCTTCTTTGGGTGGTGTCGCCACTTCCGGTGGAGGAGCCATAATCGATGATGGCGCCATATCCTGTGGAGAACCCATATCTTGGATATACACCCACATCCAAACCATAATGAGAACGATAAATCCTAGGAATACTCCTATTGCAATTTTCGTTTTTTTTCTCATGTTCTGACTGCCCCTAGAAGCTAACGTTTAGCTAACCGGCGCTAACACTGAACTTGAAAGCCAGACAGGACTTCTACGAAGCACAAAACTCAAGCGCCGCTGAGGACGCGCAGCGTCCGTGTTGAGCTATTTGTTGGACGGAGCCGCTAGCGCGGCAGATTTACAACAGCTTGTACCTCCAACCTTGATCACTTCTAGCATTCCTAGCAAGAGGCACCAACAATTAATGAGGCGCGTTGCGCCGCCTTATTAGAGCGCTCAAACGGCGCGCGCCTGACCTCTCCCATCAACCTGCTCTAACAGCTGAATGTCTCCCATAATCTCCTCACCGGCTGATACCCAGCTGGCCGCGAACTACGCGAACTCTATTTGGGAGATTACCTTCATGATTGATATTGAGCAAGCACGTTTTAAACCCCTCTATGCAAGCATGCAGCGTGCTCTGAAACTCCAGGGACTAGCAGATGCAACATTCAGTGCCTATTCAAGGGCGGTTCGCCGTACCGCAGAATTCTTCAACCGCTGCCCAGATGATCTAACTGCCGAGGAGTTAAAGGATTATTTTGCTTCTCTGCTGGATACGCACTCTTGGAGCACCGTCAAACTGGATCGGTGTGGGTTGCAGTTTTTCTATTACCACGTACTGGGCAAGCAGTGGGCGTGGGTGGATATCGTCAAGCCACCCAAAGAGCAACGGCTGCCGGACATACTCACCCGCAGTGAAACCCACCGGCTCATAGAAGGTGTTTACAAACTCCGCTATCGGGTCTTTTTTGTCCTGATCTACAGCACCGGCATACGCCTAAATGAAGGATTGCGGCTGGAGGTTGGTGATATTGATAAAGGTCGTATGCGAATACACATTCGAAACGGTAAGGGCCGCAAGGATCGTTATGTGCCAATTACCGAAGAATTATTGAAGATGCTACGACAATGGTGGAGCAGCCACCGCAACCCAAAGCTGATCTTCCCCAACCCGTCCGGTGGTCCAGAGCAAATGCGCAATGCAACTCGTCGGATGAATGCCGGTGGCGTTCAAGCTGCAATGAGGGCGGTAGTGGCTGATCGTGGCATCAAGCTTCGTATCACCGTACATAGCCTGAGACATTGCTTTGGAACCCACATGCTGGAGTTAGGAGTTGACCTGCGTGAGTTACAAACCATTCTTGGTCACTCATCGCCCGTAACTACCGCACGCTACGCACACATCACTGATGTCACCAGCAGTCAGGCAAAGGAGCAGCAAGGTAAACTTCTGGAATCATTTGTTCTACGCTGGAGGGATCAGATATGATCCGGCTAGTTGATTTAATTAAGGAATTCCAGGCTGATCTGGAAGCCCGTTACGGCAGCCAACTTCTGCCCGGCCATAGAAAAGCCCTCTCTTCGATGCTGCGTTGCCGTACTGAAGAGAGTGGCTCTGTCGCGATCCATTG
>JAKIVC010000061.1 GCA_021647245.1 Gammaproteobacteria bacterium | reverse complement strand
AAGAACAACGAGGGCGTTATTCTGCTTCTTTAGCTTGAGGGTGGGTGATAATCCACCACCCTCAGGCCAATAAGTGATCACTTTTTGGGGGGGTGATTTGCGGTATTCTTACTTGCAGGATTTAGGTGTCACTTCTCAAGCAGGGGTTAAAACGTAGTCGTTGGAGTGTGGCAAGCCAAATTAGGTTTTAAATTCCACTCCATTTGCATGCTTGTCCAGTTCGGAAAAAAAGTCGTCACCCTGTTGGATGGTGCGCCGCTCGCTCTTGCGACGTTCTGTCTTGCTCCAGGGGCGCTCACGCCAATTGACGGCTCGTCGCTCATTCATATATCCACGGGTGTGGTGCTCTCTTACGATTAAACGATGGCCCTCTACGGTCTTTAAGTTGAGCCGCCGAATGGCGAGTAGTGCGATTTCATGGGTTTCAATGTGTACAACAAAATAGCGCCGGGGTTTGCCGGATGCCTGCTTTATAACTTGCTTGACTTGCACTTTATGAATGCCCTGGCGTTTCCAGAAAAAAAACTTTTTTCTGGATTTTGCGATTGTTCTAATGAAAAGCTGCTGCATGGCCGCCCTAGTAAAACGGGGTGGGGCGTTGCCGATAAAAATATCCAATAGACTGACTCCGGGCTTGTGTGGATAAAGTACTGCTGTATTGTCGGCATTTTCTTTTGGGAATGTAATGTTAATTTTGAGGGGTGTTGGCTTAGGGTGAGTTGTTTAGGCTACGAGCGGCCAGCTTCATAGGTTCTGTTTTTTGCTATGAGACCCGGTGGGGTATAGGTCGCCAGTATGGGCTATACTGATGAGGTGGTATTTTTTATGAGCCTCCATGAGGCCTCTTGACCCAATAAGGTTATTCGTTGCGAGCAGTAGTGATAGGGTTCAGGCTGTGTTTTGTCGTTGTGGTCATTGGGGGTTGAGTGTAAGATTAGACTGCTTCTAATTTAGACTAAACCTAAAAAGCTTAGGGTTGGTTGGTTTTTTGTAGCGCGATAGCTGGGTTTAATTTTTAAGTTCAGAGTGGTGGCAGAGAGAGTGATGAGATTTTACGCTAATAGAATATCTGTTTTTTTGTTGATGGCTCTGCTGCTGTCAGTGCCTCTTCACGCTACTGCTGCAAGAATTTCAGATATCACTAACACTAAGCATAATCTTTCAATATCCGGCCCCGGAACGGTAAAGGCTAATATTGAAAATGAACTCTGTGTTTTTTGTCATACTCCCCACAGCGCCAATATTACTGTACAGGCCCCACTTTGGAATCGTGCCATATCGGGTGCTACCTATGAGATGTATAGTTCGAGCTCAATGGAGTCGAGTGTGCCGGCAGCACCTGCTAGTTCATCGAAGCTCTGTTTAAGTTGTCATGATGGCGTGTTAGCGGTTGGTTCTGTAAATGTACTTAATGGGCAGTTTACGGATCAAGTGGCCGAGAGTGAAGATATTGCAATGAGCGGAACCGGGCTTGCGGGTGTTATGCCGGATGGTTCAGGTGCGAGTAGTGGTTTTACGCGCAACTTAGGTGTGAATTTGACGAATGATCACCCGATTTCATTTGCCTATGATAGTACGCTGGTTTTAAATGATGGTGAGCTGCGCGATCCACTGACGACACCCGCTATCGGTGTACGCTCCTCGGGCGTGAGGCCGAGCATTCCGTTGGTTGTTGATCATGTGGATGGCGCCGCCAAGCTTGAGTGTGTTAGCTGTCATGATCCTCATATTCGAGACGATTCGGGGGAGGATATCAAGTTCTTGCGCCTGAATCGCTTCCAGACTAATGCCGCTCCAGTTAACAGTGATTTTAATGAAAGCAATGACATCATCTGCTTGGCTTGCCACAATAAAGAAGGCTGGACTTATTCCGCACATGCTAATGAATTGGTGGCAGATGAAGTCTACACTGCCACGGCAGCGGCACAGCGTGACTTCCCCAATGCGATTCCTGTGTGGCGAGCGGCTTGCCTGAATTGCCATGATACACATACGGTACAAGGCTCTAGGCGTTTGCTGCGAGAAGGAACGGACAGTACGGCATCGCCCAAGCTGGGGGGTAGTTCTGCTATTGAGGAGAGCTGTTACCAATGTCACTCGGCTACTGGAGATACGCTCACCTCCCAGGGGGTCAATACTCAGGTTCCCGATATAAAAACAGACTTTTTGCTGGCCCGACGCATGCCTATTACAACGTCTGATCAACCAGGTGCAAGTGAAGTGCACGATATCGGTACCCAAGGGGCGGGTTCGGGTAAAGATTTTCTTGAGTCACCACTGCTGCTTGGTAAGGGTGTTTTGGCCAATCGTCATGTGGAGTGTACCGATTGTCACAACCCTCACCGGGTGACTAAAAAGCAGCTAGCCAATAGTGACCCCAGCTTGCCCGATAGTAGCGGTACCCATATGCATACGGCAGGGACTATGCATACCAATATTGCTTCAGGTGTGTTGCGTGGAGCCTGGGGCGTGGAGCCGGTTTATACTCAGACTGAATTTAATAGCTCGCCTATCAGCTTCGAAATTAAAAAAGGACTCCCAGGTGCTACTATGAATGTGACGGATACTTGGGTAAGTCGTGAGTATCAGGTCTGCTTGAAGTGCCACTCTAATTATGGTTTTGATGATATTAATCCGCCACAGCTAGGCTCTTTTATTGGTGGAACCCCCTCGGGGACCAACAGTGTGACTGAGTACACCAATCAGGCGATGGAGTTCCAAGCACCCATTAATCATCAGGGTGAGGGTACGGCGCTGGGTACCGGGGCACACTCAAATTATTCTGCAAATAACCACCGCTCTTGGCACCCGGTTATGGGTGAGACTGGCCGTGACCCGGTGGTGCGTGGCGGACTTGACGCTAATATCTTTTTACCACCTTTTAATACTGGGATTGGCTCCCAAACGATGTACTGCTCGGACTGTCATGGCTCGGATACGGCGCCAGGAACCGTCGTTCCCAATGGAGGTGAAAATGGTAATCCATGGGGCCCCCATGGCTCCAATAATGACTTTATACTTAAGGGTGGCTGGGATAACGAAACAGGCACGGGACGTGCGGGTGATCTCTGCTTCAAATGTCACAACTACAACGACTATGCGAATCCCAATAACACCAATCCACAGTTGAGTGGCTTCCGAGGAAATGGCGGAGGGTGTATGTTCTCTTCAGGGCTTGTGTCAAGAAACTTACACACGGCCCATGCCCGGCGTCTTGGTCGCATGGAGTGTACTTGGTGTCATGTGTCGGTACCTCATGGCTGGAAAAACAAGGCGTTGCTGGTTAATCTTAATGATGTGGGTCCCGAAGCTGGCTTGCCTGCGGGGACGAGTGTCTCCACGCCATACACCAATGGGCCATATTACAACCAGAGTATGTTGAAGGTTACCAACTTTGCGGTGAGTGGTAGCTGGGTTTCATCCGACTGCACCAGTCGCATGTGGATGATGATGAGCTGTGGTAATCCGCCTTAGTCTGAATAATTTGTAAATTACACGCACCTTTACTTACCTATTGATTCCATGGGGGCTACCCTCGTGGGCCTTGGTCATTGATGCGGCCTCTTTCGTACTCCCCCCATGTATGGCCATTACAAAAAATAAAAAACACGCCTCTCTGATTGTCTGCTTCATAGGCAAAGCCATGACTGCCCACTATAAACCTGGCGCATGTCCAGTCGATCCAGTTCACTCCTGTTATTTATAGTAAGACCTAAATCCTGCAAGTAGATAACAGCAATGAAAGAAAATGGTAAACTCATCAATCAGTTAATTGCATTTAACCACAACCGATGAGTCACCATTTTCATGAGTAAGCATACCAGAAAACCCCCCAGC
>JAKIVC010000060.1 GCA_021647245.1 Gammaproteobacteria bacterium | reverse complement strand
AGTCATCTCGGCCCATTTATCCGATCATTTTCGTTGAATATGCCCAATATTCGCCTCAAACGATCAAAAAAATGGACTCAAAATGGCTTTCCCTCGCTACGATCACCTAAGTCCGACAGCCTCCTAGCGAGCCAAGGTGTTGTGCAAACAGTGAAAAGCCTCGCTGAATATTTCCAGTGAGGCTTTTGTGGTGGTGGCCTAGTACATCAACCCTTCGGACGTTTCTGTGGCACTCCGCCTCGGCGTTATAGCGTTTTTCAAGGGAATAACCATTCCCTGCGAGCTATGCCTTGATGCGAAATGCCACAGAATCGCTGACTAGGCGATATAAGAGGGTTGATGTACTAGCCTAAACAGTTCATGAAATATTCGGGTTAGATATCACGCAACAGTTCGTTAATACCGACTTTGCCACGGGTTTTGGCATCCACCTGCTTAACGATGACCGCGCAGTAGAGGCTGTAGCTGCCATCTTTGGAGGGTAGGTTACCTGAAACAACCACCGAACCTGCTGGAATACGACCATAGCTAATTTCACCCGTCATGCGGTTGTATATTTTGGTGCTCTGGCCAATGTAAACACCCATGGAGATAACCGAACCCTCTTCAACAATTACACCCTCAACAACTTCGGAGCGTGCGCCGACGAAGCAGTTGTCTTCGATGATAGTCGGTGACGCTTGCAATGGCTCGAGTACCCCGCCAATGCCTACGCCGCCTGAGAGGTGGACGTTTTTACCAATTTGGGCACATGAGCCAACCGTTGCCCAAGTGTCTACCATGGTGCCGCTGTCAACATAGGCTCCGATGTTGACATAAGAGGGCATTAGAACCGTGCCGGAGGCGACGTAGGACCCGCGACGAACAGAGGCCGGTGGTACAACGCGTATGCCTGAATCACGAAAATCGCGGGTGTTGTAATCGGCAAATTTGGAGGGCACTTTGTCGTAGTAGTTGGTATAACCACCTTTCATAAACTCATTGTCTTCGATACGAAAAGAGAGCAGTACCGCTTTTTTCAGCCACTCATTGACCACCCAGTCACCCACGCCTCGTTGGTTGGCTACTCGCAGCTCACCACTGTCGAGCTTGGTCATCGCTTCGTTAACCGCCTCTTTGACGTGGGTATCGACATTTCGAGGGGTAATCTCTGCTCGGATTTCGAAGGCTTCTTCGATGATTTGTTGTATGTTGCTCATGGTTAACTCCGCTCTGAATGATTTGTTGTTCGATGTGTAAGGTTGCGTGTTAAATATGATTTTAACATCACGGTGGTTTTATCCGGGTTATAAACGTTTAATAAAATCACGCATGCGCTCAGCCGCTTCAATGCACTCCTCTACACTGGCAACCAGTGCCATACGTACATAGTTGGCCCCAGGTATCATGTTATCTACATCACGGGAGAGGTAGCTGCCGGGCAGTACGGTAACATTGCACTCAGCATACAGTCTCTGGGCAAACAGTTCATCGTTAATGGGGGTTTTGGCCCAGAGGTAGAAGCTGGCTGAGGGCTGTTGCAGTGTCATTACGGGTGAGAGTATCTCCAATACACGGGCAAACTTTTCACGATAGAGCTCCCGGTTCTGTTTTACGTGGGCTTCATCACGCCAAGCGGCGATAGAGGCGGCTTGTACCGGTAGTGACATCGCGCTGCCGTGGTAGGTGCGATAGCGTAAAAATTGCGTGATGACATCGGCATCGCCGGCTACAAAGCCCGACCGTAGCCCCGGTGCGTTGGATCGTTTGGAGAGACTGTGGAATACCACACAGTTTTTATGGTCGTTGTGGCCCATGGCGGCCGCGGCCTGTAGCAGGCCGGCGGGTCGCTTATTTTCATCGAAGTAGATCTCCGAATAGCACTCGTCGGAGGCTAGAATAAAGTTATATTTATTCGCTAGCTTGATCAGTGCTTGAAGGGTTTCGACTGTGTAAGTGGCACCTGTGGGATTATTGGGTGTACAAAGGTAAAGCAGTTGGCACTTCTCCCAGATAGACTCTGGAACAGAGAGGTAGTCGGCTAAAAATCCATTTTCGGCGGTAATGGGTACATAGTGTGGTGTGGCTCCCGCCAGAAAAGCAGCCCCTTCATAAATTTGGTAAAACGGGTTGGGGCAGACCACTATGGCATTCTGGCTGCGATCAATAACTGTCTGGGCGAAGGCGAAGAGTGCTTCGCGGGTGCCATTGACCGGCAGGATCTGTTGCTCGATATTCAGGCTGTCTGCGGGCAGTGAAAAGCGTTGGCTTAACCAGTCTGCAATCGTTTGGCGTAGCTCGGTGGTACCCTTGGTCGTTGGGTAGTTGGTGAGTGTGCTAAGGTGTGCGCTCAGGGTGTCGATGATGAAGTCGGGCGTGGGGTGTTTCGGCTCGCCAATGGAGAGCGCAATATGTTCACCGCGAGCACTGAACTCTGCCTCTGCCTCTGCCTTGAGTTTGGCCAGCTTTTCAAACGGGTAGGGGTGGAGTTTATTAAGGTCAGGGTTCATTTTATCGTATCGTAGCTATCTGGATTAATTCTAGAATTAGTATTCGGCTGTGCCGATACTACTCCCCAAGTCCGCAATTATAGAGCATCCGTTTATGCTGTCCAAATCCCAGTTACACTTTTTCCCTGTTTTGAGCCTATTATTTTCTGCGGCGATGTGGGGAGTGATCTGGTATCCACTCCGCCTACTGGAAGAGTCCGGGCTGGGTGGGTTGTGGGCAACTCTGGTGATGTACGGTGTTGCGTCGCTGGTTGGCCTGTGGCTGATTCGAGGGCACTGGCACGAGCTGCGCCGCCACCCGTGGTTGTTGATCGTGCTGATGTCCAGCAATGCGTGGTGTAATGTGGCCTTTATTCTCGCGGTGCTTGATGGGCAGGTGGTGCGGGTTATTTTGCTGTTTTTTCTATCACCGATCTGGTCGATATTGCTGGGTATGGCGATATTGGGTGAACGCCTTGACCGCATGGCGACCATTACACTGATACTGGCCTTGTTAGGGGCTGCGGTGATGTTGTGGGAGCCTTCAATCGGTATGCCCTGGCCACGGGATCTCTCTGAGTGGTTGGCCATCTCTGCGGGAATGGGTTTTGCGCTCGCGAATGTAATGGCTCGCAAGATGCAGGATGTTTCGGTGTCGGCTAAAACGGCAATCACCTGGTTTGCGGTCACACTGTTGGCTTTTTTCTGGCTGCTCTTTACCGAGGTGAACTTTCCGGAAACATCATTTGCGACGGTCGGTTACGCAGCAATGCTGGGGTTGTTTGGTGTGGTGTTGATGACGCTGGCGGTGTTGTATGGTGTTACCCATATGCCGGTGTCACGTTCAGCGGTGATTTTGCTATTTGAAATCGTGGTGGGTGCGGTCTCGTCGCAATTATTGAGTGATGAGGTTATTCAAATGGCCGAGTGGTTTGGCGGCGGGCTGATTGTGCTGGCGGCCTATCTATCGACTAGGAGCCACCTGAATGAACAGAAGTTTCAAAATAAATAAATTATCGCATGTCAGTCTTTTGGTGAGTGATATCGCCCGTGCGCTGGAATTTTATTGCGATTTTCTGGGCATACCGCTTGACCCTGCCCGCCCCGGTTTAGGTTTTCCGGGTGCCTGGTTGTTAGTGGGTGAGCAGAGCATTCACCTGCTAGAGTTACCAAACCCGGATCCGGTTGCAGGTCGTCCAGCCCACGGTGGACATGACCGGCATGTGGCTTTTGTGATGGATGATGTGGCGGCTTTGCGACAGGCGTTGCAGTCGAAGAGTATAGAATATACGTGTAGTCACTCTGGGCGAACAGCACTCTTTTTTCGTGACCCCGATGGCAATGCGCTGGAATTTGTCGAACAATAGAATTGCCCAATAATTGAGATCTGTCAAAAAGGAGCTGTCATGAAATTTAAGTTAGAGAGTCTGAACCTGCCTAAGGTCTCCGCTGCGGGCATGCGTATTCTGGATGTGCTGGCAAAAGATGACTATTCAATGAGTGATGTGGCGGTTGTGGTGGCGGAAGATCCGACCTTGAGTGGGATGATGTTGAAGTATGCAAACTCGCCCCTCTAGCGTC
>JAKIVC010000059.1 GCA_021647245.1 Gammaproteobacteria bacterium | reverse complement strand
TTGATCCTTCTTGGGGGTTGCATGGTAAACCAGACTGTAATCGGTGGGGCTGATAATCAGTTCGTTGCTGGGTCTCCCCCCTGCTGGAGGGGTTGTGATCTTGCAGTGCTGGCTCCACTCCCCCATGAGTTTGTAAACTGTGGTGGCTTCACCCTGTGTCAGGCGGTAGGGGTGGATGGCCACCAACAGAAGAACCTGTAGATAGGCCTGTTCGATAGTGGTCTGCCGACTCTCTTCAATAGTGATTGGGGCAGACTCAATGCAGAGTGTGGTTGCCAATTTGTAGAGTTCTGCAAGCTCCAGCCAGATTCGTGGGGTCTGGCTTTCATAGCAAAGGTAGCGGTCGAGTATCAAACGCCCAATATAGTGGATGGAGAGATGAATCGCCTGGGTGATCTCCCCAAGCGAGAGGCGTTGTCCAGGGTTGATGATGTGCTGACAAATAACAATCTTGTACCCGTGTGCCATCTCATTGAGCAGGCGCTTGATGTTGCGGGATGCCTCTTTGTGTTTGCCAGTCAATGGCAAAGGTACCGCAAGATATTTTTTTCTGATGATCTCAATCGGGTGCAGCAGTGCATTTGCAAACAGCTGCATGCTATGAAAGCGCAGTGCATTATCCATCTCTGTTCGATTCAGCTCGGCCAGTACAGGCAGGCTCTTCTGTACTGTGGTAGCCGCATCGAACAGAGGGAGATCTTTTACCCAGGAGGCGATCTCTTCACTTTGGGTGCCAATCGACAGGGTGTGTCCGGGCGTGGGTTTTGGTATGGATATTTTTAGTGCTGACATAACTTCACTCTGCAAATGCCTCTTCTAGGAAGTTATAGCGGCAGTACGGTGAAATTATTTACATTTACGTTCTCTTCAACTGATTAATCCAGGACTGCCTATTACCCATAAGTCATTCAACACAAGTCACCCGTCATCAAGCAATAAGAAAACTCCGCACATCATTTGGAAAGCAGCATATCCTTGCCATAGTAGCTGATGTCCCGGAGGCGGATCACTGTTTCGACCAAGATACCCACCCATTTTAGCCACTAACCGAACAGCCTCACCCAACAGTAAAGGGGGGCTAATCTTTTTTTTGGCATAGGCACGCAGGGTTCGCAACTCCACATCCGAGAACAGAATTTCTGCTGGAAACTCAGGTGTTTCTCTGCCCAAGAGCGTCATTAACATGATTCGCCAAGCGATAACCAGATTAATACCAATCGCCCTGCGTTGCCGTTCTGCGCTTTCGTGAGCAAGATCGCCTATACGGCAACCTGACCTCAACGGTGTGGGGACAAGGCCTGCTGTCCCCCAGCTGTTGCTACATTTACTTAGAACTCAACAACCACCGGCTAAAGACCGGTGGGTTAGATTTTCGGACTGAAAGTCCGGATACGGGGCGGATAGCCCCGTTTATTCATCCGGCTCTACTTCCATTTTAAAATCCGTACTTGGCTTCGGCTCAAAGTGATGTTCCAAGTAATCTTGGATCATCTCTTCCGTCATCTGCCCCACCGTCGCACAAAAATATCCTCTTGCCCAGAAGTGCCGACCCCAGTAACGCTTCTTTAGCTTCGGAAACTCCTCAAACAACTTCCTCGACGTACGGCCTTTTATCCTACGCATTATCTCACTGGGCGCCATATTCGGTGGCGCTGATACCAAAATATGCACGTGATCCTTGCTCACCACTCCCTTCAATATCTTAATCTCAAATGCATCGCACGTTTGCCGTACTAACTCCCGTACCCGACTACCAACATCTCCTACCAGCACTTTATAGCGATATTTCGTTACCCAAACAAAGTGATACTCAATCGCATAAGCCGTATGACTACCATACCGATATTTCATCTCTTATCCCCCAGTAACTAGGGAAGCATCCTAGCAACTCCTACTGCTGAGAGATAAATCTGTTCGCCTGAAAGGCGAAGGTTTAAACCTTACGCATGGAAAATTAAAAAAGTCAAAAAATGTAAAAGAGCTTATATATAAGGCTCTTCCCCAAATCAGGTGGGTAGGTTAGCGTAATCCCCATGAGAGACAAAGATCTATACGCCCAGATTCTGGGCATCGAGAGTCCTTGGCAGGTATCCAGTGTAGAACTAGCCCTATCAGCGGGTGAAGTGACGGTACACGTTGAGCAAGAAGAAGGTGCTGCCAAATGTTGCCCGACCTGCGGAAAACATTCGCCTGGCTATGATTCCCGCACACGTAAGTGGCGGCACCTGGACACCTGTCAATACAAGACCATTCTGGTGGCAGATGTCCCCAGAGTGAGATGCAAAGAGCATGGCGTGGTCACCGTGTCGGTCCCATGGGCGGAACCGGGTTCTGGATTCACGGCGATGTTTGAGGCGCTGGTGATCGACTGGTTGAAAGAAGCATCCACCTCGGCGGTCTCTCGATTGATGAATCTAAGCTGGAATGCTATTGACGGAATTATGCAGCGTGCTGTTGAGCGAGGGCTGTCTCGCAGGGAGGAGGCATCCCCGACACAGATTGGTGTGGATGAAACGGCCTTCAGGAAGCGGCATGACTACGTGACCATCGTATCGGATCAGGAAGAAGGAACCGTACTGCACGTGGGGAGTGACCGAAAAAAGGAAACACTCAAGGCATGGTATGAAAGCCTGACAGAAGAGCAGCGAGAGGCCATAGAGAGTGTCTCCATGGATATGTGGCCGGCCTTCATCAATGCCACACTGGAAAGCCTGCCGGGGGCGGAGGAAAAGATTGCCTTTGATAAATTCCATGTTGCCAAATATCTCGGTGAGGCTGTTGACAAGGTGCGCCGCCAAGAGCACAAAGCGCTGATGGCGGAAGGTTATGAGGACCTCAAGGGCAGCAAATATGACTGGCTCTACAACCCTGAGAACATGACACGCAAACAGAAGCGGCGGTTCAAGGCACTGCGCGAGAGCACACTGAAGACGGCCCGAGCCTGGGCAATCAAAGAATTGGCGATGTCACTCTGGCACTATGTCAGTAAGACCTGGGCGCGCAAAGGTTGGGAGCAATGGCTGTCCTGGGCGGTACGCAGCCGACTGGACCCAATCAAGGCAGTGGCCAAGACGATCAAGGGGCATCTGTGGGGAATATTGAATGCGATTGTTCTGAAGGTAAGCAATGGTCCGGCAGAAAGTCTCAATAGCCGGATAAAGATGATCAAGGTACGCAGCAGAGGTTTCCGCAACAAGGAGCGGTTTGCCAATGCAATCTACTTTCACCTTGGAGGGTTGGATCTTTATCCTGAGGGCGTGGCTAGATGAAAGCCACCCACTCGATCAGGGGAAGAGCCATCAATATCCGCGTCCCGCAGTGACTACAGATGTTGCTGTATTTACGATACGTGGCCAGCAGCTACAGCTGTTGTTGATACAGCGCGCTGGCGAGCCCTATCAAAACAGTGGGGCGCTGCCGGGGGGTTTTTTGGATATTAATGAGGATCTGGAGGCTTGCGCCAAGCGTGAACTGGCAGAAGAGACGGGGAGAAGCGGTGTCTATCTTGAGCAGCTCTACACCTTTGGCTCGCTCAATCGTGATCCCCGTGGGCGTGTTATCAGCGTGGCTTATTATGCGCTGGTGCCTTCTGGCCGACTGCAACCCAAAGCGGCAAGTGATGCCGCTGATGTGCGGTGGTTTGCACTGGATCAGCTGCCACCCCTGGCTTTTGACCATCAACAGATTGCGGCTCTGGCACAGCGCAGGCTTGCGGCAAAACTGGACTACTCCACTATAGCCTTTCAGTTTATGCCAAAAACTTTTACCCTAAGTGAGTTGCAAGCAGTGTATGAAATTCTGATCAATGAGCGTTTGGATAAGCGCAATTTCCGCAAAAAGATATTAGCATTGAAGGAGATTGAAGCGGTGGGTGAGCTGCGCCGAACAGGGAACCATCGTCCAGCTCGCGTCTATCAGCTAAAAAACCCGGAGCGGGTTGATATTATTAAATAAGGCTATTTAATGCCCTGAATTGAGAATAGAGAGTCGCGTTATGTCCAGAAGCAGTAAGATTGCTCAAGATGCAACCAAACAGCAGCGTACCTTTGAGGTGCCACAGCACCCCAAATGGCCATTGTTGGATGAGGACGAAAAAAAGGCGCTGAAGGCGCGCATCAAGCAGCTGTTGATAGAGAAAAATGCAGTGCTGGTTGCCCACTATTATACCGATGGCGATCTTCAGGATTTGGCAGAGGAGACGGGCGGTTGTGTATCGGACTCACTCGAAATGGCTCGCTTCGGCCATCTGCACGATGCGCCTACACTGGTCGTGGCCGGGGTTCGTTTTATGGGTGAGACGGCCAAGATTCTCAGCCCCGAAAAGCGTATTCTGATGCCGGATCTCAATGCGACCTGCTCTCTGGATGAGGGTTGCCCCCCTGATCAGTTTGCGGCTTTTTGCGAGGCTCACCCAGATCACACCGTTGTGGTCTATGCCAATACCAGCGCTGCGGTTAAGGCGCATGCCGACTGGATGGTTAC
>JAKIVC010000058.1 GCA_021647245.1 Gammaproteobacteria bacterium | reverse complement strand
GGTAGCATTTTCTTCAGTACGGTCTCTTTTCGTTCTTTTGGATAACTCATTTATGCCTCGTTTTGCCCACGCTCGATGATTATTGAAGTTTATTCTAACGGATGGGCAACTATGCTGACAGAGGGGGTCTTCCAAGGGCTCCTGCCCCGCGCACTTCACTATGCTGGATTCATCCTTGCGGTCACTCCATGGGTGCTATCCTTTGCTATCAAGTCCATTTCCTCCCCTTCCCTATAATTAAAGATAGCAGCGATCACGCCACATGAAACCACTTTAATAAAGAGAAAATAAAGAGCTTTACTAGGAGGCTGTCGGACTGAGGTGATCGTAGCGAGGGAAAGCCATTTTGAGTCCATTTTTTTGATCGTTTGAGGCGAATATTGGGCATATTCAACAAAAAGGATCGGAGAAAGGGGCCTGAATGGCTTTTCCGCAGTCGATTCACCCTCAGTCCGACAGCCTCCTGATATGTATTAACTCGCAACTCATTATTCCAGAAGTCTTTTTTCTGGAATAATGATTGTCTAATACCATCGGACTTTATGTATTTACTCGCCAACAATCTATATTATGGATAATTAAGCTGGTGGCGAGTTAATACATAAAGTCTAGAGAGATGCTATGAATATAACCCCGGCGGTAACCCCCTTGCAAAAACTGCAATCAGAGATATTAGATCGTGCTGAGGTGACGCTGTGGGTGAAGCGGCTTGACCTTATCCACCCGGTAGTTTCAGGTAACAAGTGGTATAAGTTGAAATACAATCTACTGGCCGCCCAGGCGCAAGGTGCGACCACCGTGCTCAGCTTTGGTGGTGCCTACTCCAACCATATTCATGCCCTGGCAGGAGCTTGTAAAATGCTTGGGCTCTCCTCCATCGGAGTCATACGAGGCGAACCGCACACGCCGCTTAACGCGACACTGCGCTATGCACAGTCGTGCGGGATGCGGCTCCACTATCTTAATCGCAGCGACTATCGGCTTAAACATACTGACGCTATCCAGCAGCCGCTAAAAGATGAGTATGGTGAGCTGTATATAGTGCCCGAAGGGGGAAGCAATGCGCTGGCACTCAAGGGGGTTGCTGAGCTGATTCCGGAGCTGGGCGATGATTACGACCGGCTCTGTTGCGCCTGCGGCAGTGGCGGTACCTTGGCTGGGTTGATCTGCGGACTGCATGGGCACAAGCAGCTGGAGGGTTTCGCTGCACTGAAAGGGGCCAGTTTTTTATATGCAGATGTACGGCGACTGCTATCAGAGGCCGGTTTAGCCGATCAAAATAACTGGCAAATTAACCTCGACTACCACTTTGGCGGCTTCGCAAAAACAACCGCTGAACTGCTGGCATTTATTCATAAATTTGAAACGGAGCAGGGAATACCGCTGGAGCCACTCTATACGGGAAAGCTTTTTTACGGGCTGTTTGAGCGAATAAAAGCACAAGCATACCCCCGAGGAACGCGCATCATTGCACTGCATAGCGGTGGCTTGCAGGGAGTAGACCGGCAATGGCAATAGCTTGGGTCTCACGGGACTCGATGCTATATTAGTATTTTCTAATTAACTGAAAGGTGAATAATGAGCTACCAAGTAATTGCCGCCAACCAAGTGACCTCGCTACTGCAACACCCAGAGATTGTGGTGCTCGATATGCGTGACAGCAACGCTTACGTTGCAGGGCATATTAATCAGGCCACTCAGGCCACCGAAGAGCATGTAATGAAAGTGATCGACGAGCAGGATGCCGAATCACCGGTGCTGGTCTATTGCTATCATGGCGTTAGCAGTCAAAAAATGGCCGAATACCTCTCTACCCAAGGATTGAACCATGTTTTCAGCCTAAAAGGTGGCTGGGGAGCCTGGTGTCTGTATAAGGAAGCGCAGAACAAGTCATGAATTATCCGCGCCACACTCACCCAGCCTTAAGCAGGGAGGAGAACCGAGTAGGTTTATTTATGCCCCATTATTTAACCTGCTGCCAGATTGGCTACCTCTTGGATTAGATGGGAACTTGTTGTACATTGCAGTGCGTTTGCAGCATTCACCTTCCCTCCAAGGAGGGAGGCGGTAGAGTGAAGCCAGCCGTGCGTCAGAATCTAGGCGAGTCATGGCCGCCAGCAAATCAACTACTTTGACCCTTACTCCATAAAATTGGGCGGCACATGACTACAGAAAGCCAAATAGAACAAGGTTTGATTGATAAACTGGTTGACCTCAAATACACCTACCGCGATGACATTCGCGATAAGGCAACTCTTGAGCAAAACTTCCGCCAGAAATTCGAGGCACTGAATCGCGTCAATCTCACCGATGCCGAATTCGCTCGCCTGCGCGATGAAATCATCACTGCCGATGTTTTCACCGCCGCGCAAAAACTGCGCGAAAAGAACCTGTTCCTGCGTGAAGACGGCACGCCGCTGGAATTTACCCTGGTTAATATTAAAGACTGGTGTAAAAACGACTTTGAAGTCATCAACCAGCTACGCATCAATACCGACAATAGCCACCACCGCTATGATGTCATGTTGCTCATTAATGGCGTGCCGGTGGTGCAGATCGAACTGAAAACCCTGCAAATCAGCCCGCGCCGCGCCATGGAACAGATCGTCACCTACAAAAATGACCCCGGCAATGGCTACACCAACACGCTGCTCTGTTTTATGCAGCTATTTATTGTCAGCAACGAAAGCGACACCCGCTACTTCGCCAACAACCCCAACCAGCATTTCAGTTTTAATGCCGAAGAACGCTTTTTGCCGATCTACCAGCATGCTGACAAAGCCAATCATAAAATCGCCCACCTGTATGATTTTGCCGACGACTTCCTCGCCAAATGCACCCTGGGCAAATTGATCAGCCGTTACATGGTGCTGGTGCAGAGCGAGCAAAAAATGCTCATCATGCGCCCCTATCAAATCTATGCGGTCAAGGCGATTGTTGAGGCCATCCATCAGAACCGTGGCAATGGTTATATCTGGCACACCACCGGCAGCGGTAAAACCCTCACCTCATTCAAGACCTCGACCCTGCTCAAAGACAATCCCGACATTGAAAAATGTCTGTTTGTGGTGGATCGCAAAGACCTCGATCGCCAGACCCGTGAAGAATTTAACAAATTCCAACCAAACTGTGTCGAACAAAACACCAACACCGAAGCACTGGTGCGGCGCATGTTATCGGAAGACTTTGCCGACAAGGTGATCGTTACCACCATCCAGAAGCTCGGCCTCGCGTTGGATGAAAACAGCAAGCGCAACCAGTCCAAAAGCAAACAAGGCCAGCAAACCTACAAGCAACGGCTTGAGCCGCTGCGGGATAAACGCGTGGTATTTATTTTTGACGAATGCCATCGCTCCCAGTTTGGCGACAACCACAACGCCATTAAAAGCTTCTTCCCCAAAGCGCAACTGTTTGGCTTTACCGGCACGCCCATTTTTGAAAAAAATGCTACTTACAAGCAGTTCGACGGCAATGTCGGCAGCTACAAAACCACCGAAGAGATCTTCGAGAAAGAGCTGCATGCCTACACCATCACCCACGCTATCGAAGATAAAAACGTGCTCAGCTTTCATATCGATTACTTTGGTAAGGACGGTGACAAAAAACCCAAAAAAGGCCAAACCCCGCCCGCCGAAGCCGTTATCGAAGCCATCATCGAAAAACACAACAGCGCCACCAATGAGCGCCGTTTCAATGCCCTGCTGGCCACCGCGTCCATCAACCTCGCCATTGAATACGTTGAGCAGTTCAAAGCCATTCAGGCACAAAAACAGGCCGACGATGAGGACTACCAACCGCTAAATATCGCCTGCGTCTTCTCACCCCCCGCGCAGGCGGTGGCCAACGATGCAGAGAGCAGCGGTAACAACATCAACAATGTCAAAGACATCAAACAACTGCAAGACGACCTGCCGCAGGAAAAAGCCGACAACCAGATAGAGCCGGAAAAGAAAAAAGCCGCACTGAAAATGATCATTGCCGACTACAACCGGCAATACGATATCAACCACACCATCAACGAATTCGATCTCTATTATCAGAATGTGCAGCAACGCATCAAAGATCAACAATACCCCAATAGCGACTACGCGCACAAAAACAAAATCGACATCACCATCGTGGTGGATATGCTGCTCACCGGCTTTGATTCCAAATACCTCAACACCCTGTATGTGGATAAAAACCTCAAACACCACGGTCTGATTCAAGCCTTCTCGCGCACCAACCGCGTGCTCAACGACAGCAAACCCTGGGGCAATATCCTCGATTTCCGTTATCAGGAAAACGAAGTCGATGCCGCCATCCAACTCTTCTCCGGTGCCGCCAGCGACAAGGCGCGGGAAATCTGGCTGGTTGATCCTGCGCCCAAGGTGGTGAAAAAGTACAAAGAAGCGGTGGCGCAACTGGATACCTTTATGCAATCCAAAGGGCTGGACTGCGAACCCTCGCAAGTGCTCAACCTCAAAGGCGACACCGCCAAAGCGGAATTCATTAACCACTTCAAGGAAGTGCAGAAACTCAAAACCCAGCTGGCGCAATACACCGACCTCGACGACACCAGCA
>JAKIVC010000057.1 GCA_021647245.1 Gammaproteobacteria bacterium | reverse complement strand
CCACACACCACCGTCATGTCCGGCAGTGTGGCACCCTGCTCCGGGCCAACAACATGTACAATACCCTGGCGAATATCATCCATCTTGAACTCAGTAATGCCAAAGTAGTCACAATTGGCATCCAGTGTTTCAACTTGGAGACGTGCAATTGGATCTGCAATACCCGATTGACGATCGGTGGTCGGTATATTGTGGTCGGGGGTCGCAAGATTAGCATCGCTGCGCCACACGTTACGACCTGAGAGACGTAACCCCTCAAAGGCCTGTGGTGAAGTGACTTCATGCACCAAGTGGCGATCAATATAGATGAGGGAGGCCCCCCCTTCATCCTCACGCACCACGTGTGCATCCCACAATTTATCGTACAACGTTTTTGCTGTCATAACTTCTCCCCTTCTAAAGCCTTACCCACAATTGTAACGCCGCTATCATCATTACACAAATGACTTATTTTCATGTAATCTATTCCAAAAAGGAATATAGATGCAGTATAACCATCTCACCGCATTCATCGCGGTTGCCAAGTGCCACTCATTTTCTCGGGCATCCGAGCAGCTATTTCTGAGCCAATCGGCAATCAGCAAGCGTGTTGCAGCACTTGAGTTAAGTTTAAGGTGTCAACTTTTTGATCGAATAGGCCATAAAGTCACCCTAACAGCAGCGGGCAACAGCCTACTACCACGGGCATACGATTTAATAAGCCGAATGGAGGATTGCCAACGAGTGATCAGTAACCTATCGGGTAAGGTAGAGGGGAGACTGAACCTTGGCACCAGCCATCACATAGGAATACACTACTTACCCGCCATTCTCAAAAAATACACTCAACAATACCCCAATGTTGAGCTTAAACTCCACTTCATGGAGTCAGAGCATATCTGTAGTGCCGTCGCCCAAGGAGAGATAGAGCTCGGCATCGCGACACTACCGGATACGCCAGCAGAGAGCCTCACGCTAACCAAAATATGGGATGATACGCTTGTTTTTGTCTGTGGTGAGGGACACCCGTTAAACAAAAATAATACCCTTTCAATTGAGCACCTCGCTCACTATCCCGCCATTTTGCCGCCACAGGAGAGCACTACCTACAAAGTTCTACAGACGCTTTTCACCCACAACAATCTCAAGCTAAATACCAGCATGGAGAGCAGCAACCTTGAAACAATAAAAATGATGGTATCCATTAATCTTGGCTGGAGCCTGCTACCAAAAACCATGCTCTCAAAATCCATTGTAAAACTTGTGGTTAAAAAAGTTGAATTAATGCGTAAACTAGGCATTATCAATCACAGGGAGAGAAGCCTTTCAAATGCAGCATCCAGGCTAATTACACTGATAACTGCAAAGAGTAAAGGCCCTACCACTAACAACGGAGTGGATAAATAATGATCAATCGACCACCTTTTAAAAATATTGCAATCACTACGATTTTCCTTCTGCTTACGCTTGCCTCACCTGTCACACTCAGTGCTGATATTGAAGCGGGTCGCGCTCTGGCGACTGTCTGCAACCATTGCCACTTAGATAACAGTGGCAGCTCAACGCCAAAAATTGCCGGGCAACACGAAAACTACCTTATCGAGCAGCTGCTCGCTTACCGCAGTGGAAAACGAAAAGATAAAATCATGGAGACGGTTGTCAGTCGCCTAAAAGGGGAGAACGACATCCGTCACCTCGCCGCCTATTACGCCAGCCTCTCCCCAGTGGCGGGCAACAAAACCACGCATCAAAATTCATTAGGCCATGATGTATTCAGAAATAAAAGTCGTTGCGACCAATGTCACGGTAGTAACGGAGAAGGAAATTCCCTCGCCAAACCCATTATTCCTGCCATTGCCGGCCAAAATAAAGATTACATCGTAAAGCGACTGATGGAATTCCAGACCCAAGGCCCACACCAATCAGCTAACAGCCCTATGCCACAAGTGGCCAAGCAACTGGATATCATCGATATTTTCTCAGTCTCTGAGTACGTTAACGACCTGTAGCAGGCGATAGATCATTAAACATTACGGGAGCAGTTAACGCTCCCGAATCCCCCACCATGTAACCGCGAAGGCTAAAACACTGAGTAGCGCTGCAATATTAAAACTTGCGGTAGCACCTAATCCCTGCCAGCTATAACCGGCATAAAGAGAGCCGGCCACCCCACCCAAGCCAAAGCTGACACTGGTATAAAGCGCCTGCCCACGCCCCTGATGCTTACCGACAAAATAACGATGGATAAGCTGTATAGCCACCGCATGATAAATACCAAAGCTTGCGGCATGAAAAAGCTGAGCAATCACCAGCAGTAACAATGAATCAACAAACTGCCCGATCATCCACCAGCGAATTGTGGTCAAAAAGATCGAAAACAGCAACAAGTTCCGCAAGCCAAAACGAGGGACAAGGCGGTGCATAATCATAAACACACCAACCTCGGCAATCACCCCCAGTGCCCACAACCAGCCGATCAAAACAGAGCCGTAACCCGCCTGCTCCAGATAGAGCGTATAAAACACATAGTAAGGGCCGTGGCTCGCCTGGTTAAGGAAGCAGATCATCAGCAGTGCAATAACCGCAGGTTTCAGCAAAACCTGACGCAGGGATTCAGACGCTATCGGTGAGTGGGCTGCGGCCTGTTCAGGCACTGAAAGACTCGACAACCAGATAACCACCATGGTTGCCAGCATGATTATCGGCATCCACTGCTGTCCATATTGTGACAACAGCGGCCCTACTGAGATAACCGCCAGAATAAACCCCACGGAACCCCATAAGCGAATCGCGCTGTATCGATGCGGCTGGTCTCCAAGATAGCTCAAGGTGTTGGCTTCAAACTGAGGTAGGCAAGCGTTCCAGAAAAAACTAAATAGAAAAATGACTGCCATCAACCACCAGTATTGATTGGCAAAGAAGACCCCGGTAAAACAGAGTGCCGCCAGAAAAGAGCCGCCTCGCACAATCTGCATACGCCGGCCGGTGTGATCGGCAATCCACGCCCAGATGTTAGGCGAGACAATTTTGGTCGCCATCACCATCGCCATCAGCTCGCCGATTTCAGAGGGGTTGTACCCCAGACTATGCAGATAAGGCCCCCAGTAGGGAACGAGAACACCAATAGAGGCAAAATAGAAAAGATAAAAACCAGAGAGACGCCAATAAGGCACAGCTCCGACTGACATCGAAGCCGGGGTTTGATGCTCACTAGACAGGGCTAACGACTCGCAGGAATAAGAGGTGTTTCAGAACAGACACCTGCATTTTGCGCACGATGACGCAACAAATGATCCATCAATACGATGGCCGTCATAGCCTCAGCAATCGGCGTTGCACGAATACCGACACAGGGGTCATGACGACCCTTAGTAATCACCTCAATCGGCTCACCCTGCTTATTGATACTGCGCCCGGGGTTGAGAATACTGGAGGTTGGTTTTAGCGCAATGCTGGCTAGAATATCCTGGCCAGTGGAGATACCACCGAGGATTCCACCGGCATGGTTGCTCAGAAAACCTTCTGGCCTCATCTCATCTCGGTGCTCACTCCCCTTCTGCTCGATAGAGGCAAAACCATCACCAATTTCAACCCCCTTGACGGCATTGATACTCATCAGTGCGTGGGCCAAATCAGCATCAAGGCGGTCAAACACCGGTTCACCAAGACCAACCGGCACACCGGATGCGACCACATTGATTTTAGCGCCAATCGAATCACCGCTTTTACGCAGTGTATTCATGTAGGCCTCAAGCTCGGGAACCTTGCTAGCATCAGGCGCGAAGAAGGGGTTATTGGCGACTTCATTCCAATCCACCAAATCGACCTTAACAGGGCCAATTTGAGAGAGATAACCCCGCACCTCTACACCAAATTCACTCTTAAGGTATTTCTTGGCAATTGCCCCTGCAGCAACACGCATAGCAGTTTCGCGGGCTGAGGATCGACCACCACCACGGTAGTCACGAATACCGTATTTCTGCTCATAGGTGTAATCAGCATGTCCTGGGCGAAAGGTATCCTTAATATCTGAGTAATCTTTAGAGCGTTGATCGCTGTTTTCAATCAGCAGGCCAATCGGTGTGCCGGTTGTTTTTCCTTCAAACACGCCCGATAAAATGCGCACCTGATCAGGTTCGCGACGCTGAGTGGTAAAGCGAGAGGTACCGGGTTTGCGACGATCCAGGTCACCCTGCAAATCAGCCTCGTTCAGCAGCAATCCCGGGGGGCAGCCATCGACAATACAACCCAGTGCGAGACCGTGACTCTCACCAAAGGTAGTAACCGTAAAGAGTTTTCCAAAAGTATTTCCAGACATAGATGCCATTGTAACGGTTCTGGCAAACAACGAAAACCGTTGTCTGCTATCTACACTTAAATTATTCGGGTGGCTGAGGCGTTACAGCGGGTATAGGTGTTGTGGGGGACTCAACCATACTGGCATCGATAGTCGGCAAATTAAGAAAATTAGATGCCTCAGTGTAATGAATCGCCTCCGACTCTTTTGATATGGCCTCTTCAGCCTTTTTCTTTAACACAGTCAATGTAATACGACGATTTGCAGGGCTGTTTGGGTCATCTTTATCATGCAGTGCCATTGACGCTAAACCCACTACACGAACAATTTTATCGGGGCGCATCCCGCCACTCATCAACTGGCGACGCGAGGCATTGGCTCTATCGGCAGAGAGTTCCCAGTTAGAATACCCCGAGTCACTCTGGTAACGACGTGCATCGGTATGCCCCGCAATACTGATTTTATTGGGCACACTGTTCACCAACTTAGCAATCTCCCGCAAGATACTGCTCATATACCACTTAAGATGAGCACTCCCCACATCAAACATCGGGCGATTCTGCTTATCCATCACCGAGATACGCAGACCATCATTAGTCATCTCCATTAACATCTGCTCCCGATAGGGGCGCAGATCTTCATTTTTTTCGATGGCGTGCTCAATTTGCTCTTTCAAGTCGACCAATGCTTTCTGCTCAATCTCCTCCATTCGCTTCTCAACATCCGAATCCGTTGGAACAGCCGAATTTGCTGTCGCTTGTTCACGTGCAGGAGAAGCCTCCTGGCGCATCCCAAAAGCACCGGGGTCTAAGCGAATGGCAGACCCCATGTTAATGATTGCAGAGTTAGCCCCCTTATCTCCCCCGGTGACCGCAGTTGGATTATGAAAATAATCAGAAATGGCGCGCTTTTGCTCTTCATCGGTAACCGCTAACAGCCACATCAACAGAAAAAAAGCCATCATCGCGGTTACAAAATCAGCATAAGCGATCTTCCAGGCACCCCCACTGTGGCCGCCACCGCTCTTCTTGATTTTTTTAACAATTATGGGTTGGTTTTTATCCAGCATTAGAAGTTACTTACTACCCTTAACAAACTCCTCCAGCTCCAAAAAGCCGGGGCGAACACTCGGTAAAAGACTCTTACGGCCAAACTCAATCGCTACTTGGGGGTTGTAGCCATTCAGCGTTGCCAAAATACAGACCTTTATACACTGATAAAACTTACCCTCATCTTCACACACATCGCCCATCGCCTGAGCCAGCGGGCCAAAGAAGCCATAACCCAACAAAATTCCTAGAAAAGTTCCAACCAGAGCCGCAGCAACATGAGCACCAATCTCTTCAACCGGGCCACCCAGTGAACCCATGGTGATAACCACCCCCATAACCGCCGCCACAATACCAAAAGCGGGCAGGCTATCTGCCAGATTAGCCATGGCCGCACTCGGCATATGAGCCTCGTGGTGGTGAGTCTCTAGCTCAACATCCATCAAATTTTCTAACTCGAAGGGGTTCATCGTCCCCCCGACCATCAAACGAATATAATCACAAATGAACTCCACCACATGGTGGTCAGCCGAAATTTTGGGGTATTTATTGAATATCTCACTCTCCGAAGGCTCTTCAATATCCGCCTCCAGCGCCATCAACCCCTCTTTACGGGACTTACTGAACAACTCGTACATCAAACCCAACAGATCCAGATAGACCGTTTTGCTATAGGGAGAGCCTTTAAATGCCTTGACTACCTCCCTGGGTGTCACCTTCAAAATCTTGGGCGGGTTGCCCACAATGAAAGCACCCAGCGCACCGCCAAATATAATGACTAACTCAGCTGGCTGCCACAATGCTATCAAGACACCGTGCGCCATCAAGTAGCCACCGAGCACCATGGCCGTAACCATTATGTAACCAATAATGACTTTCATTTAATTTGTTGTATAGAAGCCTTTGCACGGGTGGATGTGCAAGACTCTCATCCTTATTTAATTATGGTTAAAGTTCAGAGGCTACTCGTGGAGGGTGCCAAACTTGATTGGTCACCGTAAAATCACCCTAAGCCCGACGTGCTTTCAGGTGGGTTATCGTCCCGCCACCTTTGATCTTTAGCCTCTAAAGATGGAATCACAGACAAGTCAAAAACAGGCAAAAATAGCACCCCTGACCTCCAGATAGAAACACGAGATGATGTGTAAAATATGGGTTTCACAATGAAACTAAAAATATTAGTGGCACCCGCAGGTTCGGTGGCTATTTTTTGTTTTGCTGTGGAATCAAGAGTTTGTGCAGCATACGTGTTTCTATCTGAGGATTAGGGGAGTACAAAGCATGTTGCTAAAAAGAGTATTCTAGTTTAACCTTCCCGGCTTCCTGGAGAAGTGTCCGAGTGGCCGAAGGAGCACGCCTGGAAAGTGTGTATCGGGGTAACTCGATCGAGGGTTCGAATCCCTCCTTCTCCGCCAATACAAAAAAACCGGTTCTTTGAAACCGGTTTTTGCGTTTAGCGCCCTGCTCTGCTACTAAGACCTGTCACTCTTCAGCGTGTTTATATTCCCCCTCAAATCGAGTGGTTTTCGTACACAAAAATTGAGTATGAAAATAACCAAGCGTTGGGATAAAGCTGAGTCGTTGCCAGGGCTGTTAAACTGCTTGCCCTGTTATACGAGTACATCAACATCGCTGACTAGGAGGCTGTCGGACTTAGGGTGAATCTACTGCGGAAAAGCCATTCAGGCCCATTTCTCCGATCATTTTCGTTGAATATGCTCAATATTCGCCTCAAACAATCAAAAAAATGGACTCAAAATGGC
>JAKIVC010000056.1 GCA_021647245.1 Gammaproteobacteria bacterium | reverse complement strand
GAGTGAATTAAATCCAAGTTTATCCAGAAATTTGATGACAGGAATCAATCCAGCTTTACTGGTCATGTTTTTCCCTGTTTTCTGAAAATGAATTTTTGCTGGCTTTGTGCGTGCCTTGCTGGGGGGGTTTCTGGTATGCTTACTCATGAAAATGGTGACTCATCGGTTGTGGTTAAATGCAATTAACTGATTGATGAGTTTACCATTTTCTTTCATTGCTGTTATCTACTTGCAGGATTTAGGTGCAAGGCGGGTGATGGGGGGGTTGAAATGCGATTGGCTCGCCCTTATATCCTTGTCAGCATAAAATTTATATCAACCTAAACAGAGATTGTAAGAGGAGTAAACATGACCGTTGAGTCCCAAAAGGAGACGCTGAGTTTTCAGACTGAGGTGTCGCAGCTACTTAAATTGATGATTCACTCGCTCTACAGCAATAAAGAGATTTTTATGCGAGAGCTGATCTCAAATGCATCAGATGCGATTGATAAGCTGCGCTTTGAGAGCCTGGCCGATGAGGCGTTGCTGGAGGGTGACAGTGATCTGAAAATCCGCATCGCCTTCGATAAAGAGGCGCGCACCATCACCGTGAGTGACAATGGCATTGGTATGAGTCGCCAAGAGGTGATGGACAATATCGGTACCATTGCAAAATCGGGCACACGCCAGTTTATCGACTCACTGACCGGAGACCAGAGTAAAGACTCTAACCTGATTGGCCAGTTTGGGGTTGGTTTCTACTCCTCTTTTATTGTTGCTGACAAAGTTTCGCTAACCACGCGCCGAGCAGGCACGGGTGAAGAGCATGGTGTCTGCTGGACCTCCAGTGGTGAAGGTGACTACACCCTCGAAAATGTTGAAAAATCAGATCGTGGTACCACCGTGGTACTGCACCTGCGCGAAGGTGAGGATGACTTTTTAGAAGATATGCGCCTGCGGACACTCATTCGCAAATACTCTGACCACATTCCTGTCTCAATCGAGATGCTGAAGATAGCGGCACCAAGCAGTGAAGAAGATGAGAATGAAGCCCCCGTCACAGAAGAGTACGAGACGGTGAATAGTGCTTCTGCGTTGTGGATTCGCCCCAAAAGCGAGATCAGCGAAGAGGAGTACAACGAATTCTACAAGCATGTAGCTCATGATTATGAAGACCCGCTGGCCCACTCCCATAATCGTGTCGAGGGGCGTACTGAATATACCTCGCTACTCTACATTCCTGCTCGTGCACCGTTTGATCTTTGGGATCGTGAAGCGCGCCACGGAATCAAGCTGTATGTGCAGCGCGTTTTCATTATGGATGATGCCGAGCACCTAATGCCCAGCTACTTGCGCTTTATTCGCGGCGTGATTGACTCCAATGACCTGCCGTTGAATGTCTCTCGTGAGATTTTACAGCACAACAAAACCATCGATAGTATGCGCGCCGGTTCGGTTAAGAAAATCCTGGATACACTGCAATCTATCGCCAAAAATGATGAAGAGAAATATACCAAGTTTTGGAGTGAGTTTGGCAATGTCATGAAAGAGGGGCCAGCGGAAGATCATGCCAATCAGCAAAAAATTGCCAAACTGCTGCGCTTTGCCACAACCGAAGATGACAGTGCCGATCAGAAGGTCGCGTTAGATCAATACATCGAGCGCATGAAAGAGGGGCAAGAGGCGATCTACTACATCACCGCCGATACCCACATAGCGGCAAAAAACAGTCCCCACCTGGAGGTGTTTCGCAAAAAAGGCATAGAAGTATTACTGCTTTCGGATCGGGTCGATGAGTGGCTGGTCTCCTCGCTGCAAAACTATGCAGACAAGCCTCTGCAAGCGGTTACCCGAGGTGAGTTGAATCTGGGTGACGTGGAAGATGAGCAAGAGAAAGAGCAGCAAAAAGTGGCAGAAGAGAACTTCAAAGAGCTGGTTGAAAACGCACAAAAAACCCTGGCCGATAAGGTGAGTGAAGTGCGAATTACTCACCGCCTGACCAACTCCCCCGCCTGTTTGGTGACCGGCGAGCATGATATGAATGCCAACTTAGAGCGGATACTCAAAGCCGCCGGCCAAAATATCCCGAGCAGCAAGCCGATTCTGGAGTTAAACCCGGAACATCCGCTGATCATCAGGTTAAAATCTGAAGAGGGTGAACGCTTTGACGAGCTAAGCAATATTCTGTTTGATCAGGCGTTGCTCTCAGAAGGTGGACAGCTTGAAGATCCAGCCGGCTTCGTACAGCGGTTGAACAAGTTGTTAATGGAGATGAGTACCGGTTAACAGCACTCAAATTTAGTAGGCAATACCATAAGGGGTGGCGAATAGATCGTCGCCCCTTTTTTATTACCCGCAAGACCTAATATATAATAGTAGGTATTATGTGTAGCTTGTTGATTTAACGGTGATATTAATAAATTAACAGTGTGCATGTGCCTATCTGGGGATGAGGGTTACAGATATGGGTTGTTAAAAGCTCACCACAGTGAGATGCTGGTGACATGAATAGACTTAATCCAGTTGATATGCCAGTCATGAAAGCAGCCAAGTGCCTATGGCGAGTCCGCCGCATGGGTGTGGCTGCGCGCTGTTTACGACGACGATGATGAATCGATAAGTTAAGAAAACTAAACAGACCAGGCCGCACTTCTTATGAATTGCGGCCTTTTTTATGGACATTAACTCGGGTATTTCATGAGCTATCTGGGTTGAAAATGAGAGTAAGGAGATAACAATGTCAGTGCCAGCGGCCTTTGTTGCAACGGTATTGATCTGGGCCACTACGCCTCTAGCGATCAAATGGAGCGCGGTGGATACAGACTTTATATTCAGTGCCTCATCAAGGATGGGACTCAGTGCAATTGTGTGCGTGTTGATTCTATTGCTGCTGGGCCGCTCATTGCCTTGGCGAAACGGTGTGTGGCGTGTTTACGTGGCGGCTGCGATTGGCTTTTACGGTGCTTTGATGTGTGTTTACTGGGCGGCTCAGAGCCAGGCATCGGGTATGATTTCGGTGCTTTTTGGCTTAACACCGTTGATGACCAGCGCACTGGCATGCTATCTGCTCCAAGAGAAGAGCTTGAGTGTGAATAAGGTGATGGGTATGTTGCTGGGGCTTGTGGGGCTGCTGATTATCTTCTTTACTGATCTAGGTACAGGCAGCTCACAGGCGGGCTTTATGGTGCTTTTGCTTGCGGTTTTTCTGCACGCTTTGAGCACGGTGGCGGTCAAGCGATCTGCCATCGAGCTTAACCCGCTGGATGTTACTGCTGGCGGGTTGCTGGTTTCATTGCCGCTCTACTTGTTGAGTTGGTGGTTTTTGGGCGCTTCACTGCCCGATGAAATCTCACTACGTGCCACCAGCGCTATTCTCTACCTGGCTGTTTTTGGTTCGGTGATTGGTTTTCTACTCTACTTTTATGTGTTGCGTCACAGCAGTGCTAGTCAGGCGGGGTTGATCCCACTGTTAACACCGGTCATTGCCTTGTGGCTGGGTAGTCAATTCAATAGCGAAGAGGTGACGTGGCAGACTCTGTTGGGTACTTTTTTGATCCTGACCGGCCTCTGCCTGCATCAATGGGGGGCGCGTCTGTTTGCCCGGTATCATAAAGCTTGAAAAGTTTGAAGTGCCCATCGTTTAGCAGTAACGGTTGCTGTTTGAAATGCTTTTTGGCAATGCGCTCTAGTGGGATGAAGGCGTTTACCACAAAGAGTGCGCAACCGGTTGGCTTGCAGAGTCGTTTTGCGCTGGCTACAAATTGCTCTGTGAGGCTGCTGTCTACTGAAAACCCCTGATGGAATGGGGGATTGCAGAGAACAATATCCTGTTGCTGTGTGATTTTTGAGGCGCAATTATCGGCAATAACGTCACCTGTAATGGCCTGCTTTGTGAAGTTTTCCCGGCAACTGAGCAGGGCGGCGGCATTGTTGTCTGTGGCGGTGATGACAGCGTCGGGCCATTGCCGGTGCGCGGCGAGTGATAAAAAGCCGTAACCACAGCCCAGGTCGAGAATGGTTTCAGGCTTCTCTATTTCAAGTTGTTTGAACTGTTCAGCCAGTAACAGACTGCCATTGTCCAGCTTGTTCCAGCCAAACTGCCCTGGTTTGCTGGTGATGTCGATATCACCGTATTGCTGAAGGGTGCGCAGTGTTGAGTACTGCTTGTCATCCAGTAAAGTGGCAGGCTGTTGGCCGCGAGTGATGGTGGCCAGATAGTGGTTGCCCTGTTTTTTTATCTTAACCTCACCTGCCAGACATTGGGCGGCTTGTTTAGCATAATTTTTAATGCCCTGTTGTTTCCCCCCGCAGATAATCAACCGCCCACCGGCTTTTAACACTCTGGATGCTTGGTTGATAACACGGTTGACCACAGCCCGCTCTTTGGCCAGACGAAAGTAGACAGTCGCCAGGCTGCTATCATGCAGATGGCTGAAGTCGAGATCGGAAAAGCGGCTACTCCACCCCTGCCTTGTGAGGCTCTCCACCACATCAAAGCGGTTGCTGATAACGTCGACTATTGGGTTGAGCGGAATGGGCAGCGTATCAGGAGTATGCTCATCGGCCACCCAGAGGCTGGCTTCACGCTCATTTTGAAGGGTATTTAGCAACAAGCTAAGGGCGTTATCCTGATTCATCGTAAAGACTCTATCTCATGGCTATTCAGTGCTCGATAGTGGCCCTCGGGCAGCTCGCTGTCGAGATGAAGAGGGCCAATACTGATGCGATGCAGTGTGGTCACGGCATTCTCCATTGCTGCAAACATACGCTTGACCTGGTGGTAGCGACCCTCTGCGATAGCGAGCTCAACCTCAGTGGGAGTGATGCGCTTGAGTTGAGCGGGTAGGGTGCGCCTCTTCTCACCTTTCAGCATAATGCCTGTGGCAAACTTCTTTTCAACACCCTCAATTAAGGGCTCTGCTAAATGCGCCCGGTAGCACTTCACTTTATGGCGCTTGGGTGACGTGATGCCATGACTCCATTGACCATCATTGGTTAATAGCACCAGGCCAGTGGTATCGATATCGAGGCGACCCACTGGATGCAGGGTCTGGACGCGAGGCTCATCGAGAAGATCCAGCACCGTGGGGTACCGGTTATCTTTGGTCGCGCAGATATACCCCTCAGGTTTATTCAGCATAAAGTAGAGTGGGCCGGGCGTAAACAGTGTGCGCCCTCGGAAGGTGATGTGGTTGTTTTCATCGACCTGCTGATTGGCAGCGCAGTGGCTGGAACCATCCACCTCAATTAAATCTTGGCGCAGCAGCTGCTTAGTCTCTTTGCATGTGATGCCGAGGTTTTGGCTGATGAATTTATCCAGTCGCATGATTCAGTCAGGGTAGCTTGATAGAGGCGCAATTATCTCACAATTGTTGGCGTGGCTTATGGTTTTAAGTGGGTAACGCTTTCAGCGCGTTTAAATGTTGCCACAAATCGAGGCGCTTTCGCACACAAACAGGGAGCATATAGGCGCTATGTGACCGATTAAAACAGGGGGTCAAACAGGGGGTCAAATACAAAAACAGGGGGTCAAATACAATATTGACTCTTTTTATTATTTAGCTTACCTTTAATTATGCCTAGACCACTTAGAATTGAATATGAAAATGCCTACTACCATGTAATGAACCGTGGTACGGGTCGTCGTGCTATTTTTCATGGAGATGAATATTACGGGGTTTTTTTGCAAATATTAGGCGAGGTTCATCGACGATTTGGTGTGCAGATTCACAGCTACTGCCTGATGCGCAACCATTATCATCTTTTAGTGAAAACGCCCGAAGGTAATTTGGGTAGGGCAATGCGCCACATTAATGGTGTTTATACACAACGCCACAACCGTTTGCGTAAAACAGATGGCCCGCTTTTTCGTGGTCGATACAAAGCGATTTTAGTTGAGGAAGATAGCTATCAGCTTCAGGTTTCTCGCTATATTCACTGCAACCCACTTAAAGCAAAATCCGTAGAGTCATTAGATCGCTATCAATGGAGCAGTTATCCCGCTTACCTAGGTGACAAGCCAGCCCCAACGTGGCTTTATCGAGATGAAGTTTATGGTCAGCTGGGTGTTAAGCGTAAGCTAAAAGAGAAATACCGTGCTTTTGTTGAGCAAGGTGTTGACGAAGAGCTTACCGCCTTCTACGGCAAAGGAAATCAACGGCCTTACCTCGGCAGTGATGAATTTAGGGCTTGGGTCTATCAGCAGCGCATAACGGCTGATGAAGAGGTTAATCAAAAGATATTGCAGCAATTTAGGCCCGACTTTGACCAAGTTATCAAGCATATACTCGATGAGTTCTCGGTAGATATGAGCGACATTATGGGTCGTCAGCGAGGGCGACGAGAGGAAAATATTCCCCGGTGGGTGGTGATGTACCTTGGGCAGGAGTTGTGTGGTTTGAGATTGCGCCAGATAGCTGATAGCTTGGGATTGAAGCGCACAGGGAGTATTCCAACGACCATTGGTAAGCTGAGAAGGCGAATGGAAAAAGATAAAAGCTTGGTTTATCAGGTCGAAAAAATAAAGAGTCAATATTGTATTTGACCCCTTCATTTTTTGACCCCTTCATTTGACCCCTTCATTTTTTCCGTATGAAGGAGGTAAGTATGAAATGTTAGAATGTGTGGTACCAATAGTTGACAGGTCAATACATATCAGTAGTTTGCATCACCAAGGATAAGCCATACAACAAAAGGTTAATATTGTATTTGACCCCTTTTTCTTTTTTAGGAGCTATTAAATGAAAAATAATAATTGGACCGCAACTCTATTAGTTATCACTTCGACTCTAGTCGGATGCAGTGCCTCAGGCCCAAAGTTTGTAAAGTTTAATTCACCAAGTGATGAGCTTGCATCTGTATATTTTTACCGTCCTAGTCAATTCGTGGGTAGCGCAACAAGCATTAATATCATGGAGCATGTTGAGCCGGGGAAAGAAAATGACGACAGCAATTTTGAAGGAATTTCTGTAGTCGGAAAATTAAGAAGCAATAGTTACTTTCGAAGAGATATGACAGCAGGTGAGCATAAATTCACCACTAATTGGATGTTTGATCCGTTAATCATCACACTATATCCTGGGCGGACATACTGTTTCAAAACAGAGGCAGTGTTCTTAAATCCCCACCCACCTCTAAACCTTGTTGATAATGAAAAATGCCAAAGAGAAATTATGAATACAGATTTTATGACAGAGGATGATATAAACAGTATTCTATATTGAATACACATTATATATGCTCGTGTGTGACGCCTCGCGCTGTCATGCCAAGCGAACCACCACAGTTCACTCTTATGTATAAGTTAATCATCGTAGTTAATGAAAACCTCTATGTCACCTGAAGTAATACAGTGTTTAAAAAACGAGATGATGATCTTATGGAATCATTTTGAAAGTAAATATTTGAGCTTCACAGCTTCTGAGAAAACTCTTATAAGCGATAATATTGAAAAAATGCTGGAAGCATCGAAGTCAATTAAGAGCGGAGGTTCGTCGGCTAGCATGTTTAATGATTTTTACTATGAAAGTGGTGGCGATTCATTAAATGAGTTTTTGCAGGCCATGTTTGATTGCTTTAAGGAATGGCAAAAACATGAAGGGCTAGAGCTTCATAAAAGTATTTATGAGCATACGAATCGAAGCACTGACAACTGGTTCCCAGTCGTTATAATTGACCAGAAAATAAATGAGTGCGCAATCGAAGAAGAAATCATAACTCTATATCGAGGATGCGATGAGAGCGAATATTTAACAAAAGATTTCAGGCAAAGACAGTCTTGGTCTAAAGAATTATCTGTAGCAAAAACATTTGCCTTTAATCATCCACCAAGCAACACATTGCTCGAAAATAGGGTTGTTATAAAAGCTTTAGTAAATAAAGGCGATATTCTTTGGGATAGAGGCGCTGAATCAGAAATAGTGCTTAAGCTATGGTTCTCGCCAGTATCATCTACTGTTGCGATGACATTTGATGATTACATGGCCCAGAATTAAACATGGCTAGTGCGGTGTAATTTTATACATAATCGGGTAGCCAAGGGTCTCTAACCCTCAGCCCCCACAACACCCTGCATGCGGCTCCGCACAGGGCGTTTCACTTAGCATAGTGAAGCTTGATCCATCCATCACGTAGTGCCACTAGCCCCT
>JAKIVC010000055.1 GCA_021647245.1 Gammaproteobacteria bacterium | reverse complement strand
AGGAGAGGCAGAGCTTGGAGGAGCTGGTGGGGGCTGACGGCACGCCGGAGAGCTGAGTCGCTTCCATGGAGCTGGAGTCATACATACTGTAAACAGCCGTGTAACCAGCTCCCCCCTCCAGGCTGCGATTCCACAGTGGCGCATTGGTGCTGGTATCTGCGCCGTGGGGGGTGTGGCAGAAGACGCAGATTTGTGCTTCAGAGGTTGCGGTCACCGTGCGGGGGTCAGCGCCTTCACCGCCCCAGGTCATGGAGAGGTTGTGTTTGGTATTGGCAATGTCCGATACTTTTGCGGCCTGAGCACTACTTAATATCAGCAGCGATCCGGCAGCAAGTGCAATACAACTAACTCGCATTCCTTTACATCCTCTTCAAAAAAACAGTACCCGCGTTTGCTCTATATCGGAATCTTCAAAAAACTATTAAGCCCTGCACCCATAAAACACCCAAATTCGACATACAACATCAAACAGAAAACTAACATTTTGATTGCATTTTCTAAACAATAATCTCAAAACAGCACTCAAATTCAAGCATTTCACAACGACGAAAATAACACAAAAAACAACCACTTTTCAATTACATAAAAAATATCTACAACGATACACCATCAGTACCATCCTAAAATAACCATTTTAATAAACAAAAATTTATCAAAAAAAACAGCAATTTGCTCTTCATATATAAGAAGAGCGCACCCGTGCAATAGTAACCCCCGCAATAGATCATTAATCTCTACAAGCCTGCAATTTCCAACAACTCGCCTCTTACATACAATAACGGTATACGATTTCTCTGCCACGGTGGCACACCCTGTTTCTGAAACAGCTTTTTAAGTGAGGTGTGGTGGCTCTTGTTTGGCAGGCGAATTTCTTCACCGCCTTGGCGGAAGCGTATTTGAATGTCATATTTCTGGGCAACCTTGAGCTCGCTACGCTGCAATGTTAATCCCAGTGAGTCAATGACTAACGATGGCTGTTGTGCAGGCCACTCTATAATTTGACCCGCCTCGTGGAGCGGTAATGGCAAAAGCAGGTAGAGCTGACCGGAAAAGCGCCGCATCTCTGCCCCAGGCCAGGCCACCTGCGGCATGGCATCTGCTCTGGCCATTAGCAGCCTTGTGGTTATTTGTTGCAGCTGTCGACTGGTAGGCAGTGGCAACCCCTGCTTTGAAATCCAGTAGCGAAGCAGGTTATTCTGCCGCACACGATTCAGCACTAATAACTCACTAACGGGTAGTATCATTGAGTCCGCCTGGCCCATATTGCGCAGATCCTGCGCCGCTAACTCATCACAGAGTTGTGAGCTTTCTGCACAGTGGGAGGCGCTACGACTCAGGGTTGCACTCATGCTCGGCCAGCGCAGCTGTAGCTGTGGGATTATCTGGTTACGCAGATAGTTTCGATCATAACCACTGTTCTGATTACTCTCATCCTCTACCCAACTAAGCCGGTGATATTCAGCATAATCCTGCAGCTGTCGACGTGAATAGGCGAGTAAGGGGCGGTTGAGTTGGCCAGCAGAAAACGGTTGGGTAGCGGGCATTGCGGCTAGCCCCTTGATACCGCAACCGCGCAATAGCTGTATCAACACGGTCTCTGCCTGGTCATCCTGGTGATGCCCTGTTAGCAACACATCACCCGCCTTCATCTTTTCTGCAATGGCCTGATAGCGGACTTCTCGTGCGGTTGCTTCGGGGCTTTCGCCCTTTTTGGGCTGTGCATTAACCGCAATTGATTCAAAACATACAGCCATGTTGGCAGCACTGCGGGCACACGCCAGCTGCCACTCATCTGCATGAATACTCAGACCGTGGTGAATATGTATAGCGCAGAGGTGGTTTTTTAGATGTCCGGTAGCGGCGAGTTGGCTCAAGGCGTGCAATAAAACTGTCGAATCCAGGCCGCCACTATAGGCGACCCAGAGCGTTTTATGGGCTGAAAACCCAGGTAATTCGGTGAGCAGTTGTTGTGGGGAGAGTGTCATAAACAGAGTTTTTCATCGCCTTACAGGGCGACCCAGGAGGTGTAAAACGATCGCACTCAGTAAATAACCATCGATATTAGGACTCTTTGAAGTTACCCAGTGACATCAAACGATCATAGCGGGTCGTCAATAGTTGCTCTTCAGAGAGTTGATCAAGGCTATTCAAATTATCAAGCAGTGCTGTTTTCAAACTTTCTGCCATCGCATCCACATCACGATGTGCACCACCGAGTGGCTCGGAAATAATGGTATCAATCAGTGCCAGCTCTTTAAGGCGTTTAGCGGTAATACCCATCGCCTCGGCGGCATCAGAGGCACGTTCTGCACTTTTCCACAAAATAGTGGCGCATCCTTCGGGGGATATGACCGAGTAGGTGGCATGTTGCAGCATCATGATGCGATCCCCTACCCCAATCGCCAGTGCGCCACCTGAGCCGCCCTCACCTATAACCGTACAAATAATAGGTGTTTTAAGGCGCGCCATCACTTCGAGATTTTTGGCAATCGCCTCTGACTGGTTACGCTCTTCTGCGTCAATCCCCGGATAGGCACCTGGCGTATCAATAAAGGTCAAAACTGGCATTTTAAACCGCTCTGCCATCTCCATCAGGCGCAGAGCCTTGCGGTACCCTTCTGGGCGTGGCATTCCAAAGTTACGGCGGATTTTCTCTTTGGTATCACGCCCTTTCTGCTGGCCGATTACCATTACCGGGCGACCCTCAAGGCGACCGATTCCGCCCACCAAGGCGGGATCGTCGGCAAAGTGACGGTCACCGTGCAACTCTTCAAAGTCGGTCAAAATACGCTCAATGTAATCCATGGTATAAGGACGCTGGGGGTGACGTGCCAGCTGAGAGACTTGCCATGCATTCAGCTTGGAAAAGATCTCTTCAGTTAGTTTTTCACTCTTCTTCTGTAGCGTGCTGATTTCATCGGAGAGATTAATCTCAGAGTCATTTCCAACGTGACGCAGCTCTTCTATCTTCGCCTCTAACTCGGCAATGGGGCGTTCAAAATCCAGAAAATTCATATTCATTCTTTATCACTCAAGTTTCACTTGCTCTCGAATTGTTGATTGTAAGGCTTTTTACCCTAAAAAACGACATTAAGGCGATAGCCATGAAAAACAGCACCCCTATTACGGCGCATTTTTACGGTAGATAATCTCTACATTTTCACTACCCAGCAGTTCGCGCAGTGAGTCCAGCAACAACTCTTCCGGACGCATACGCCAGCCGTCACCAAAACGGATTTCTACCTTAGCATCATCATTATGATACTCAACAAGCAGAGGGCACGCCCCTTTGCAATAGGGGGTTAAGCGTTGGCTGAGTTCATCCAGAAAACCATCCGCCACAGTGGCCTGGCCAAAACGCATCACCATCTGTTTGGCAAACTGCTCCCGTGCCTGGGTCAGATCGTAGAGCTCTTTACAGTTCAGACGCAGGCCACCACTGTAGTCATCGTTGCTGACATCCCCTTCCACCACCAGAATGTTATCTTTCAACAGAATATCTCTATGGCGCTCCAGTGCCTCCGAAAAGAGCGTAAATTCAATCCGTGCACTACGGTCATCCAGCGTTATGATGGCCATTTTTCCACGACGGGAGTTGATCATACGTATATCCAGCAGTAGGCCAGCCACCACCACTCGACTACCCCTGGCCGGTTTTAAGTCGACAATGCGCGAAGTTGTCATATTACGCAGCTCTGCTGCATAAGGCTGAATCGGGTGACCGGTAAGAAACAGCCCCAGGGTCTCTTTTTCCAACTTCAGGCGATAATCTTCTTTCCACTCTGGTATCACATCATAATACCCGGCACTCTCACCACTTTTGGCAGTTGGCTCGGTAAAGCCGAACATATCCATTACCCCGGAGAGCTGGTCTTTGTTGTGTTTGTCGGCCATTTTCAGTGCTGTTTCGATACTGTTCATTAGCGTGGCCCGGTTAGGGCCAATGTTATCCATAGCACCACCCCGCACCAGTGCCTCCAGCACCCGTTTATTTACCTTGCGCAGATCGCTACGGCGACAGAAATCAAACAGATCTTTATAAGGGCCCTTTTGCTGGCGCTCGTTGATTATGTTCTCGATAGCGCCTTCACCCACCCCCTTAATCGCCCCCAGACCATACAACACCGTCTGCTGGTCCAGCACGGTAAATTGATATGCACAGGCATTCACATCCGGCGGTACCACCTTCAGCTTCATATCACTACACTCATCCACCAAAATGACTACTTTATCGGTGTTATCCATATCTGCCGACATCACCGCCGCCATAAAAGCGGCCGGGTAGTGTGCTTTGAGCCAGGCGGTTTGATAAGAGACCAACGCATAAGCTGCCGAGTGTGATTTATTGAAGCCGTAACCGGCAAATTTCTCAACCAGGTCAAATATTTTCATTGCCAGCTCACCATCAACACCGTTGTTAATGGCACCCTCTTCGAAGATTTTACGCTGCTTGTCCATCTCTTCAGGCTTTTTCTTGCCCATGGCGCGGCGCAACATATCTGCACCACCCAGGGTGTATCCCGAGAGTACCTGAGCGATCTGCATCACCTGCTCCTGATAGAGGATGATGCCGTAGGTAGGCTCTAAAATCTCCTTCAGGGAGTCGTGTTGCCACTGGGCATCAGGATATGAGACCCGCTCACGACCATGTTTACGGTTGATAAAATTATCTACCATCCCCGATTGCAGCGGGCCTGGGCGAAACAGCGCCACAAGGGCGATAATATCTTCAAAGGAGTCGGGCTGTAGTCGCTTGATCAAATCCTTCATACCACGAGATTCCAGCTGAAAGACCGCAGTGGTTTTGCAGCTTTTCAACAGGGTGAATGAAGCGCGGTCATCCAGTGGAATCGAGATAATATCGATCTCTTCACCAGTGGATTTTTTGATGTTTTTAATTGTCCAGTCGATGATGGTGAGGGTGCGTAGCCCCAGGAAATCAAACTTCACCAGGCCGACTGACTCCACATCATTCTTATCAAACTGTGTCACCAGTGATGTGCCGCCCTCCTCACAATAGAGTGGTGCAAAATCAGTGAGTTTGGTGGGGCTGATAACCACACCTCCAGCATGCTTACCTGCATTACGGGTTAACCCTTCCAGCTTAAAGGCCATATCCAGCAGCGCCGTGACCTCTTCATTCTCTTCATATTCACGCTTGAACTCCGGTTCCATCTCCATGGCTTTGCTCAAGGTCATACCCGGTTCAAATGGAATCATCTTGGAGATACGATCAACAAAACCGTAGGGGTGGCCCAGCACACGCCCCACATCTCGTACCACCGCCTTAGCCGCCATGGTGCCATAGGTAATAATTTGCGAAACTTTGTCGCGCCCGTAAAGCTGCGCCACATAATCGATCACACGGTCACGCCCATCCATACAAAAATCGATGTCAAAATCGGGCATTGAGACACGTTCAGGATTCAGAAACCGCTCAAACAGCAGGTCATATGCCAGCGGGTCAAGATCGGTAATATCCAGCGCATAGGCGACCAGTGAACCGGCACCAGAACCCCGCCCAGGCCCAACAGGCACACCATTGCTCTTGCCCCAGCGGATAAAGTCAGCAACAATCAAAAAGTAACCGGGAAACCCCATACCGATGATGACATTAAGCTCAATCTCTAACCGCTCGTCATAAGCCTTGCGTCGCTCGGAAAAATCAACTGCCTCACGGTCAAACAGAAAATCGAGCCGCTTCTCCAGCCCTTCACGGGAGAGCTGGCGAAAATAGTCATCCATAGTCAAGCCTTGCGGCACCGGAAAGTCAGGTAGGTAATAGGTACCCTGGCTCACCTCAACACTACAGCGCTTGGCTATTTCAACCGTATTGGCCAGTGCCTCAGGAATATCTGAAAACAGATCAGCCATCTCCTGTGGGGTTCGTAAATATTGCTGATCAGAGTAATTTTTAGGTCGATGGGGGTCATCCAGCACCCGCCCTTCATTGATACAGACACGTAACTCATGTGCCTCAAAGTCATCCCTGGTGATAAAACAGACCTCATTAGTGGCCACTACAGGGGTGTTCGTCGCAGCCGCCAACTCAACCGCCATATGCAAGTACTCATTCTCCTTCACTCGCCCAGTCCGGGTCAGTTCCAGGTAGAAGTGATCCGGAAAGATTGCCTTCCATTCACTCAAACAGCGCGCCGCTTGATCACGATTCCCCGACAGCAAGGCTTGACCAACCTCACCCTGCCGCCCCCCCGAGAGTGCAATTAACCCGGCTGACTTCTCTGCAACCCACTCACGACGAACAATGGCTTTTCCATGGTGCTGCCCCTCGGTATAGCTTTGAGAGATGATCTCAGTAAGGTTTCGATACCCCTGTTGATTCTTGCTCAACAGCAACAGATGAAAAGGCTGATTTGGCTCTTCTTCATTGTTCAACCAGATATCACAGCCGATGATCGGCTTTACACCAGCGGCTACCGCCGCATTATAAAACTTCACCAAACCAAACATATTACTCTGGTCAGTTAACGCCACCGCAGGCATACCTGCGGCCGCCACCGCTTTAACCAGCGGCTTAAGGCGCACCATGCCGTCAACCAAGGAGAATTCAGAGTGGAGTCGAAGATGTACAAAGGTAGGATTCATGCGGGCACTTTACGGCAATGGAGAGAGCGGTTCAAGCCAGCAGTCTAGACATCATGTATTGACCTGCCCAACCTCAAGCGACGTGGGTTAAGCTGAGGTTGGAACAACCGGTGGCTCAGCGCCACAATTGAGGAGGACAGGTCATGAAAGAGTTTAGCAAGTACGTTGGTTTAGATACACACAAAGAAACGATAGCGGTTGCGGTCGCGGATGCCTTGGGTGGAAAGCCGCAGTATTACGGTGAGATAGCCAATACCCCGGCAGCGGTGCGCAAGTTGGTGAAGAACTTATGTCCCGATGGTGAGATGCTCTCATTTTGCTACGAGGCGGGGCCGTGTGGTTATGAGGTATACCGCCAGATCAGCCAGCTTGGTCACCATTGCAGTGTGGTCGCCCCTTCACTGATTCCATTGAAACCGGGTGAACGAGTGAAGACGGATCGGCGCGATAGTGAAAAGCTCAGTCGACTGGATAGAGCAGGCGAACTCACACCGGTCTGGGTGCCTGATCAGGAACAGGAAGCGATGCGCGATCTCACGCGGGCTCGCGAAGATATGAAGGGCCTGGAACGGACGACCAAGCAACGACTGAATGCTTTTCTGCTGCGTTACGGGCGAATTTATGAAAGCGGCAAAAGCCGCTGGACCCAGACACACTTTCGTTGGCTGGAGGGGCTTAAGTTTGATATTACAATACAACAGATTGTTTTTCAGGAATACGTGGATGCGGTTAAACAGGGCGAGGCGCGTGTTGTCGGGCTTGAAAAGGAGATGGAGAAGGCGCTGAAACATTGGGTATTGGCACCAGTAGTTGAAGCCTTGATGGCGTTGCGAGGTATCAAGCTGATTACCGCGATGACGATCATGGCGGAACTTGGGGATATTACCCGGTTTGACTCGCCACGCCAGTTGATGAGTTTCTTGGGGCTGGTTCCGAGCGAATTCTCCAGTGGTCAAACGCGTCGCCGAGGCGGGATCACCAAGACGGGCAACGGCCATGTCAGACGTGTGTTGATCGAATCAGGTTGGTGCTATCGATTTCCCGCCCGCAAGACCGCTCATTTACAACGACGGGCAGAAAAGTGTTCGAGTGAGGTACAAGCCATTGCCTGGAAGGCGCAGAAACATCTGTGTGGACGTTACGCACACTTGCTTGAGCGAGGCAAACTGAAAGTGCAGGTTTGTACGGCGGTTGCGCGCGAGTTGGTTGGATTCATCTGGGCCATTGCTTGCGAAGTGATGAATCAACGTGTGGTGAGTGCACGTTAAACAAGCAAGCGAACACAGGCCAATCAAAACAGTGAATACAAAAACAGACAGTGAGTCTTTGAACCAGGGCATGAGGGGCCGGTTGGAGAACCCTCGGAACTCCTATGAGGTGCCCAGAACAACGGGACGACCCTCGATTCTAGAGCGAGGCAGCTCCACGACTAAGAGAAGTCAGGCGGTTCCGACCTGCGCATATCAGAGTGATCTACCGTCCTTGATTGCCGCCCGTGCTCTGCTCTAAAGGCTTGCTGTATGAAGGAGGTAAGTATGAAATGTTAGAATGTGTGGTACCAATAGTTGACAGGTCAATACATATCAGTAGTTTGCATCACCAAGGATAAACCCTACAACAAAAGGTTAATATTGCATTTGGTCGAGTAGATGGGTTCCTCTAGCTTTATCAGGATCATGATGGCCATCACACGGCCGATTTCCTGCTTCTACCATTGTTACCACACCCCTCTCAGAACCGTGCTTGCGCTA
>JAKIVC010000054.1 GCA_021647245.1 Gammaproteobacteria bacterium | reverse complement strand
GAAAAAAAGAGGTCGGCCGCGCAAGTATGGTGATAAGGTAAAACTGAGATCACTCTTTGGCTCGGAGGAATCGATGGAGGAGGCTCAAAGCCCTGTCTATGGCGAAAAAAACGTGACAGTTAAATATCTTGAGAGTACCGAGTTCTGACCGCCATTTTAATGACTGATTAACAAAATTACTCAAGCAGCGGCTCCGCAACATTTCTTGTACTTCTTCCCGCTGCCACAGATACATGGCTCATTTCGGCCGATCTTTACTGCCTCATGCTGGATGGGGGGCGATAACTTTCTTTCCAGGTCCGTCAGATCATCCTCCTTATCCGGCTCCAATCCCAAGATAAAATGCCAGCCGTTTTTATCACATATATTGGCAATCCTGTCAATTTTTGAATCATCTGCGACGCGTAAAATCAATGGATTCTTTCTGCTTCCCAACTTTGCCATGATCGTTTACTTATCCGCCTCCACTGTCTTTACTGTGCTTGTTTGAGTTTCATTGACAGCTTTGAGTGCTCAATACTTAGTGCCACCCATTGCGCATTGAGCTTCTTGTAACGTTTATAACTGCGTATCTGGCGGCGTATATCGCTCACAAATTCCTTGCGAATATACTCCGTCCGGCTCTTCATTTCCAGCGTATAGCTAATCTGATAATAGGCTCCCGTCAGGTCTTCCCGGTTCTTGTATTGTTTGGTCAATGAGCCAGGGCGCATATCCCCAATCAACGCTATTTCATCTTTGATCTTTGAAATACGCCGTTCAATTTGTGCGAGCTTTTTGTTTGACATTAGCATAGCATATACATGCTATGTTATTCTGTCAAAAGGAGATTAACAATGCTTTGGCTCTATTGGTGGGATGCAATCGTGTTTCTTCGCCCGGCCTGTTCCCGTACCCGGACATTTATGTGGTTTGCGGTCTGTGTGGCGGGATTGACGGTGCGCTCAGAGCGCATGGGCGTCACGAGCATTATCCGTGCGCTGGGTTTGCAGGGGCGGTTTTATGGTAATTTGCTGGATAACTTCCACAGTGCCGGTATTAAACTGGATCAGATGACAGTATTGTGGTCTCGGCTGGTGCTTCGACTATTCCCTGGGCTTGTTCGTGTGAATGGCCGACTGGTGCTGGTGGGGGATGGTATTAAGGTGGCTAAACAGGGTAAAAAGATGCCCGCCGTGAAGCTGTTGCATCAGGAATCCGAGTCGAACACCAAAGCGGAGTACATCATGGGGCACTCTTTTCAGGCGGTCTCTATTCTTTCCCGTGCCGCCAATAGCGTGTTTGCGGTACCGCTTGCCGCGAGGATTCATGAGGGGGTCGTATTGTCTAATCGTGACCGGCGAACCCTGCTCGACAAAATGATCAGTTTACTGGCGCTAACCCGCATTGAGGAACCGTATTATTTTGTCGCCGATGCGTATTATGCCAGCCAGAAAGTCGTTAATGGTCTGTTGGGCGAGGGAAATCATTTGGTCACTCGCGCCAGATCTAATGCCGTTGCCTACCGGCTGTATCCTCAGGAAGGCCAGAAAAAAAGAGGTCGGCCGCGCAAGTATGGTGATAAGGTAAAACTGAGATCACTCTTTGGCTCGGAGGAATCGATGGAGGAGGCTCAAAGCCCTGTCTATGGCGAAAAAAACGTGACAGTTAAATATGCCGTCCATGATTTACTCTGGAGACCGACCGGCAGTATGGTTCGATTTATCATTGTCGTTCACCCTACGAGGGGGTGCTGTATACTCATGTCAACGGATACGTCGTTGTCCGCCCTCGACATTATTCACCTCTACGGCCTGCGATTTAAGATAGAGCATGCATTCAAACAGGCCGTTCATATTATCGGTGCTTTTTCCTATCATTTTTGGATGGGTGCGATGAAACCACTGAAGCGGCGCAATGGCAATCAGCATCTTCATCGGGAATCAGAAAAGTATCGCGATGGCGTCAAACGAAAATTGAAGGCTTATCACGTTTTTGTACACGCGGGGATTGTTTCTCAAGGACTACTTCATTATCTGGCATCTTGCCACGCTCAGCGAGTCTGGCGCTCTTTTGGTTCGTGGCTTCGAACTATCCGCCCCGGCCTGGCGCCATCCGAGCTGGTGGTATCCACTGCGCTGCGTCGCAGCCTCCCTGATTTTCTCCTGGTTACAGGTTCTGCTACAAACTTCGCGAAATTCATCACGCAACGGCAAGATATTGATAGAATGGCGCTCTTCAGGCTTGTCTCGTGAGACGAATTCGGCACTCATGAGTTGGGTGAGTATTGCGATAAATGGCAGGTAAAAATTCTGGCTTGGTGTTTGATGACTAATCATATTCACCTTATTCTGGAACCAACAACTGAAGAAGGTTTACAGCGGGTTCTAAAGCCATTGCATATGCGCTATGCACAGCGAATAAATAGAGCCAGAGACTGGAAGGGGCATTTATGGCAGGGTCGATTCTTTTCCTCGCCTCTGGATGAAGCCTACACGTGGGCGGCCATTCGATATGTGGAAACAAACCCTGTGCGGGCTGGAATGGTAGAAAGGGCGGAGGAATATCGCTGGTCAAGTGCGGCAGCACATTGTGGTTTAACAAAAAGCCCGATATTGGCTCGGGTAAAAATGGAGGATGTCATACCTGAAAGCGAATGGACTGACTGGCTGGCTGAGTCAGAAGAAGAGCATGCTGTAAAACTGCTACGAAGAAATGTAGAAAAAGGGTTGCCCTGTGGCTGTGAACAGTTTGTAGCATCACTTGAAAAGATGGCGAAAAGAGCGCTTCGGTTTCGCCCACAGGGCAGACTTGCTGTTAATAAAGGGTAGCGTCCCGAATGGCACTGACTTAAGCTCAAGCGGTTGATTGGCCAAGGAAATATTGGGCGGCTGGCTAGCCCGGATGATAAGCTGGAGGTTGTGACACCACAGCAACCACCCGAGGAGCCAGCCCCATGCATCTTAGCCATCACAGCGTCACCCATCAACAGAAACGTGTCAGTCATTATGTGGGAAACACCGACTCTCACGCCCTATTCAATCTACTGACGAGCCCACAGCTGCTTGATTCGGTCGAAGAACTACTGCCAGAACATCGCGAGCGCCTGTATCCACCGACAGAGACACTGTCGATGTTTCTATCCCAGGCGCTATCGGCGGATGGCAGTTGCCAGCAAGTGGTCAACGATGCTGTGGTCAAGCGTATGATCTGTGGTCTAGAACCCGGTAAAACCGATACTGGAGCCTACTGCAAGGCACGCATGCGCCTGCCGCTGTCAATGGTCTCAACACTGGCGCGCCATGCTGGAAGCATCATTACATCGGGTGCGACTTCAAGGTGGCATTGGCGGGGGCGGCCGGTGCGTTTGGTTGATGGTGCTACGGTAACACTGGCCGACACAGAAGAGAATCAGACTCACTATCCGCAGCCAAACAGCAAGAAGGCAGGTCTAGGCTTTCCCCAGTGCAGTGTGGTTACGCTGCTGTGTTTGGGGAGTGGCGCATTACTCAATGCCGCAACGGGACCCTGCAAGGGGAAAGGAGGGGATGAGCAGACACTGCTGCGTTCCATGCTTGACACGCTAAATGGTGGTGATGTTTTGCTCGGGGATGCTTACTACGCAACATATTTTCTACTCTGCGAATTGGTTCACCGAGGCATCGATGGGCTATTCGAACAGTACGGTGCACGTAAGCGTAGCACCGATTTCAGAAAAGGAATAAGGCTTGGTGAACGCGACCATCTCATTGTGCTTACCAAGCCTAAGAAAAAACCTGATTGGATGAGTCAGGAGGACTATGATCAGGCTCCAGATACACTGAAAGTGCGCGAGATGAAGGCAGGTGGAAAGATTATGGTCACGACTATGCTGTGCTCGAAAGACGCCTCCAAGGGCACGCTCAAGACCTTGTTTCGTGATCGGTGGAACGTGGAACTGGACCTGCGGAATATCAAGACGACACTCGGCATGGAGCACCTGCGCTGTAAAACTCCGGAAATGGCTATCAAAGAGCTATGGGTCTATCTGCTTGCCTACAATCTGATCAGAATGTTGATGGCGCAGGCCGCTCTGCTAGCGGATCAAATTCCCCGGCAGCTGAGCTTCAAGCACACCGTGCAAATATGGATTGCTTGGCAACAGTACAGAGGTGGAACGCATGATACAGTTGCCATGGAGGGGTTACTTATCCTGATTGCCGAACTCCGTGTCGGCAAGCGTCCTGGAAGAATAGAGCCACGCGCAATAAAACGGCGGCAAAAACAGTTCCCATTGCTTACTCAACCGAGACAGGATGCGAGGGAAGATGTCCGGAAAAATGGTCACCCAAAAAAACAGAGGTAATGAAGTGTCAGAGCTTAAGTCAGTGCCATTCCACAATGACCCTTTAACTGAAGTTTTACGCTTTTTTGTAACGTAGCGTATAGAGGGAAACCAATTAAAGTGGTGTTTGCTACTATTTGAGCAAACCCAACAATAAAGCTCTCCCCGTATAGGTAGTGGGTTTCAGCGCATTAAAAACCCTAAAACTTTAGCTTCTCTATCTTTCAGCCATGTATAGAATGGATCGGCAAGGGCAAGGCCCGTGTGCCTGTGGAGCTGGGTCTGCCGGTCAATATGATCGAAGACCGAGAGCGCTTCATCCTGCACCACCAGGTAATGAAGAAGAGTACCGATGATCAAGTTGCCATTAAATCACTGCCGGATAATGTAAAGGCTCTTAAAGATTTAGTCTTAAGTCAGCAGGGTTTATTGCACCGACAGAATACGCAAATCCAGCTTTTCCACAGCAGCTATTCTATTCTCGTCCTGGATTCAACTACGTCTACCCGCTTGATATGGGGCATAGAGCTACTTTTTGATACCCCCCAGTGCATGGCATCGAATTGTGGCAATAGAGCTATGCTGCGTGCGCCCATTGAATGAGAACAATTCGCATTTACATCTGTATTCAGTTGCTTTATGATCGTCGCCCATCAAGATTATTTTTTTGGGAACGGCTCTATGAATTATTGGATAAAGCTGGGAATACCGGCGCTGGTACTGACCCTGCTGTCTGCTCCTGTGCTGGCAGTTGAAGAGGTCAATGTCTACTCTGCCCGGAAAGAGGCGCTTATCAAGCCACTGCTGGAGAGGTTTACCCAGCAGACCGGAATCAAGGTGAATCTGCTTACCGGCAAGGCAAAAACCCTGCTGAAACGGCTACAGAGTGACGGGCGCAATACGCCTGCTGACATGTTGTTGACCGTTGATGCGGGCAATCTGCATGCCGCCACGGTTGCGGGGCTGCTGCAGCCTGTTGACAGCGCCTCCCTGAAGGCGGTTGTGCCACAAAACCTGCGTGATCCCGATGACCGCTGGTATGCGCTCTCCACCCGTTCACGGGTTATCGTCTATAGCAAAGAGCGGGTCAAGGCATCTGAGCTCTCAACCTATGAGGATCTGGCAGATCCAAAGTGGAAGGGGCGGCTCTGTATTCGCTCATCCAGCAATATCTATAATCAATCACTGCTGGCATCGCTGATTATTCACAATGGGGCAGAACAGGCTGAAGAGTGGGCCAGGGGGGTTGTGGCCAATATGGCGCAGTCGCCAAAAGGCAATGATCGTGCACAGGTCAAGGCGGTGGCTGTCGGTATCTGTGATATTGCCATCATCAACACTTATTATATGGGGGTGATGCTGAAAAAGGATGACCGCCAGAAAAAGGCTGCCTTGCAGGTTGCCGTCTTCTTTCCCAATCAGGAGGGTCGTGGTGCCCATATCAACATCAGTGGTGCTGGCATTGTCAAAGCTGCGAAGCACAGAGAGAATGCAATCAAGCTGTTGGAGTTTTTGGTTAGCGATGAGGCGCAGCTGTGGTATGCCAAGGCGAATCATGAATACCCCGTCAAGGCGGGCATTCCCGTCAGTGATGTTGTGATGGCCTGGGGCTACCCCTTTAAACAGGATAGTCTCAATGTGAGTGAGTTAGGCAAATATAACGCTGAGGCGGTAAAGGTGTTTGACCGGGCTGGCTGGAAATAGCCCGCTACAGCACTTTGCGACTGCCCGGGAATAGATGCCCCAGCGAGGAAAAGCTGAGGTTTCCATTCTCGGACAGACGCTAAAGGCGCAGGGGGAACGGGTTCTCTCTGCGCCTTGGTGCGTTTACAATCTAACGCCATGCAACAGACAACCGTAGACCATGCTTCGTTTTAGCTTCCGCCGCCCCTCTGGCTGGACGCTGAGTGCAGCCTTTGTCGCGCTGATTATTGCAACACCCATTCTGACGGTTCTGGGTTTTCTGTTTTACCCCAGTGGCGACACCTGGCAGCACCTGGTCGATACGGTTCTGGCCGACTATGTCAGCAACTCGCTGCTGTTGATGCTGGGGGTTGCGATAGGGGCGGGCAGCATCGGCATCTGCACCGCCTGGCTCACCAGCATGTACAGCTTTCCCGGCCGTTCGCTCTTCATCTGGTCGCTGTTGCTGCCCCTGGCCATGCCGGCCTACATTATCGCCTTCACCTATACCGGGATGTTTGAGGTGGCCGGCCCAGTGCAGGAGTGGATCAGGGAGAGCTTCAATCTGCGCTACGGTGAATATTGGTTTCCAGAGATCCGTTCACTGGGCGGTGCTGTCAGTATGCTGTCACTGGTGCTCTACCCCTATGTCTACCTGCTGGCACGCTCGGCATTTCTGGATCAGTCCGTCTGCGCGCTGGAGGCCAGCCGCACCCTGGGGTGTGGTCCCTGGCGCAGCTTCTTTTTTGTCGCCCTGCCGCTGGCGCGCCCGGCGATTGTTACCGGGCTTTCACTCGCCCTGATGGAGACGCTGGCGGACTACGGCACAGTGCAATATTTTGGCATCAGTACCTTCACCACTGGCATCTTTCGCACCTGGTTCGGGCTGAATGATAGTGTGGCTGCTGCCCAGCTCTCCGGCCTGCTGATGACCTTTGTCTTTGTCCTGATTCTGTTGGAGCGCTGGTCACGCCGGCAGGCGCGTTTTCACCACGCCACCAATCGTTACCAGACCCTGCCCAATGTCAGGCTATCCCCGCTGATGGGCTGGATGGCGGCGTTCACCTGCCTGCTACCGCTCTTTTTTGGCTTCCTGCTGCCGGTTGGGCAGCTGGCCCAATGGGCGCTTATGACCTTTGGTGAGATGGTTGATGACGGTTTCTATGAATTAATGTTGAACAGTTTTCTGCTGGCCGGTGTTGCCGCTGTGCTGACACTGATCCCGGCGCTGATACTGGGTTACGGCAACCGCAACCATGCCACGCCGCTCTCCCGTTTTCTGGTGCGGCTCTCTGCTATGGGGTATGCCATCCCCGGCACTGTCATCGCCATCGGTGTACTTATCCCATTTGGTGTGCTGGATAACAGTATTGATGGCTGGATGCTGGAGCATTTCAACATCAGCACTGGCCTTATATTCAGTGGGACAGTTTTTATTCTGCTGTTTGCCTACATGGTGAGGTTTTTTACCATTTCACTCAACACCATAGAGTCTGGCTTGGCCAAAATCAGACCTTCACTGGATGAATCTGCCAAAACGATGGGCTATGGTGGTTTTGAGATACTGCGCCGTGTACATCTGCCCATCATGAAAGGCAGCCTGCTGACGGCGCTGATTATCGTCTTCGTTGATGTATTGAAAGAGCTGCCCGCCACCCTGGTACTGCGGCCATTCAACTTCAATACACTGGCAGTGCGCGCCTTTGAGCTGGCCTCTGACGAGCGCCTGGCAGATGCATCAAGCGCCGCCATTGCTATTGTGTGTGTGAGTATTATTCCTGTAATTTTACTCAGTCGAACCATTGCCCACTCCCGAGCCGGTCAATCCTGATGACAACAGCGCTACAACTTAACAAGGTCTCCGTTCAGCTGGGCGGTCAAACCATCGTAAGCGATATCAGCCTGGAGCTGAAATCAGGTGAGATCGGCTGTCTGCTCGGACACAGCGGCTGCGGAAAAACCACCCTGCTCAGAGCTATTGCGGGTTTTGAGCAACCGGCCTTGGGTGAGATATGGCTGCACGGAAAGCAGATCGCCAGCCCGCAGATCATGTTGCCGACAGAGCAACGCAATGTGGGTATGGTGTTTCAGGATCTGGCACTTTTCCCACATCTGACCGTGGGTCAGAATATCGCCTTTGGCATGCGCCGTTGCAGTAAAGAGGAGATCCACCAACGCACCCAGACCTTGCTGGAGCTGGTTGGGTTGCCAGATCTGACCAGGCAGTATCCGCATCAACTTTCTGGTGGACAGCAGCAGCGCATTGCTCTTGCGCGCGCCTTGGTGTTTGAACCTGAGCTGGTGCTGATGGACGAACCTCTTGGCGCGCTTGACAAACAGCTGCGCGAGAAAATGCAATATGAAATCAAGCATATCCATCAGCGGCTTGGTGTCACCATTGTTTATGTCACCCATGACCAGTCGGAAGCCCTGACCATGTCTGACCGCGTGGCGGTGTTTAATGACGGCATTATCCAGCAGCTTGCCAGCCCTGCCGACCTGTATGAACGCCCTGAAAACAGTTTTGTCGCCCAGTTTATCGGTGAAAACAACCAGCTTGCTGGCACCGTTAAGGAGATAACGGACGATGAGGCCTTGATAAGCCTGAAGGACGGCGGCGAAGTTTTGGCCACCCCAGTCAAGATTGGCAAAAACCCCATCGGCGAGAACACCCTGCTTTCCATCCGCCCTGAGCGCGTTATCCTTAA
>JAKIVC010000053.1 GCA_021647245.1 Gammaproteobacteria bacterium | reverse complement strand
AGCATTTTCTTCAGTACGGTCTCTTTTCGTTCTTTTGGATAACTCATTTATGCCTCGTTTTGCCCACGCTCGATGATTATTGAAGTTTATTCTAACGGATGGGCAACTATGCTGACAGAGGGGGCTATCATGGTATTCATGATGAAACGGTGGACTACACGGAAATTCCTTGGCGTAACGGTCGCTTTGATCCTCATGACCTGAGCAATAAGCTGGCAACGCTCGCCCGTGCAAAACATGCGCTTTCGATGTGGCAAACCTTGCACCAAAGTCGCACTTTGGCGTTCTGTGTCTCACGAATTCATGCGGAGTTCATGGCAGATTATTTTTGCCAGGCAGGTGTTCGTGCCGCGGCGGTACATGCGGCATCTGCTATGCCTCGTCATGCTGCATTGAAACAGTTGGAAGCCGGAGCATTGGAGGTTGTTTTTTCGGTTGATCTATTTAATGAGGGTGTAGACCTCCCAGCTATTGATACGGTGATGATGCTCAGGCCGACTGAATCGAAAATTTTATTTCTGCAGCAACTGGGCCGTGGTCTGCGACTGCATCCCGGTAAAGATCATGTGCAGGTATTGGATTTCATTGGAAACCATAAGGCATTTCTGAATAAACCGGAGTCTTTGTTTGGTGTGCGCTCTTTGCGTGAATTTGTTCAGCGACAACAAAATAACGATTTGCCGCTACCCAAGGGGTGTTACGCCAATTATGAACTGGCTGTAATCGATTTTTTACAACAGGTAATCAAGCGCCTGCCTAAAGGAGTTATTGATACCTACGAGCTTTTGAAGTCAACGAATCAAGTGCGGCCCAGCGCGGTCGACCTGTATCATGCGGAAATTAATTTCACAAAAATCAGAAAAAAGTTTGGCAGCTGGTTTGGCTTGATTGAAAATCGGAATGATTTTAACGAGCATCAGCAAGCCGTACTACAAAAACATCACGCCTATTTTCTCGATATAGAAAAAGCGGCCATGACAAAGTCCTACAAGATGGTGTTGCTGGAGGCGTTATTGGAACTTGATGGTTTTGTTCAGCCGCAGACGATACACGATTTGGCGATTCGCTCAGGTGAAATTTTACTGCGCCGTTTGCCATTGATTGCCAAGGACCTACCTGAGCGTTTTAAAAATTTAGCAGATACTCTCATAACACGGCCTGGCCAATGGATTACTTACTGGAACTCCAACCCCGTGAATGCATTTATTGGTGGCAATAGAAAGCAGGGCGAGCGGTTTTTCATTCTGGATGGGGATAAACTGAAGCCAAACTTTATATTGGCAACAGAAGACCGTGATCTCTTTTATTCAATGACTCAAGAGTTGGTGGACTACAAGCTGGCAATGTATATGGACCGAGAAGATGTGCCCGTCAATGTGGAGGCCAATCAAGATTGGGATGAGCTTCCCTTTTTTCCTAATCTCAAAATTGCTTGTGGTCATTTCAAAGCTGCAGACGGTGAAAATAAAGCTATAGTAAAAATTCCACCACATTATCGTGTTAACCCAGCGCGTCATTTTATTGCTCGTGCTTCAGGTCATTCGATGAATGGTGGCAAGCATCCCATCTGTGATGGTGACTATCTACTAATGGAATTAATCAGCTCGGAGCGTGCCGGTTCGATCAGCAATCAAATCATGGCTGTCGAGAGACACGATGCAAGCGGTGAGGATCAATATGTTTTGCGGGTAGTGAGAAAGCGCGGTACTGGTGACTATTATCTTCAGGCAAACAATCCCGACTATGCAAATTTTGATGCCACCGAGGATATGCGTACCTTTGCGCGCTTGCGAGAAATCATTGCACCCGGCGATGTGCTAGAAACTTGAGAAAGGTATTTCACGAATGCCTGTTGGTAAGGTCTCCAGCTTACACTCGGGATTTGAGTCAATGTGAGCCTCATGCCCACAATGTCCCCATCGGCACAGCAAATAGCTTATCACCAAATGCGCGGGTGTGATCGCCATCATAGAGCCATATACCCAGTTTAAATGGATGAACTCGGTTGAGTCACTCTATGGGACCTTTGCACGACGTTGCTCCCAGTGATGTGGTGACGGTGTGAGAAGGTATTCCTCACTCACGAAGGTCTCTTTCCTTTTTGAAGTTACACTTTATCTTCATCATGCCGAACAAACTAAAACCTACTCAATCAGCAAACCGTGGTGATAGGTAGGACAGAAACTACCTAGCTTCCAGTGCGGTAGGCGCTTTAGGCGGAAGATGGAGTTTATGATGAAATAAAAACATGTGCCGTGCATCTTATCTTTGGCTTCAGGTTAAAGCTTAAACTGTTATCTTGAATTCAGTTGGGCAAAGTTTCAACCAGCATAAACTTACGAGTGATCAATACCAACGGCGGGGGTGTCATGAAGGAGCGTCTACATAAGTGGCTGGATAAGATTGGTACGCTGAATTTTCCGGTATTTCAGCATACAAAAACACGCTTTGAAGATGAGGCGAGTCTTAATAATGAAATAGTGACCGATATTCTGGAAAACGATGTGGGTATGGCGATTAATGTTATCCACCATGTTAATACTCACGCCCGTGGTCACCTTAATCACCGACTGACCACCCTTGATTATGCTGCCATGATGTTGGGGATTGGCAAGATTCGTGAGATTGCTCTTAATAGCCAGTCAGTTGAGGGGTTGCCTGATCAGTTGACTCCCCATATATTGCAGGCGTATGGGCACGCTTTGCAGAGTGCGTTACTGGCTCGGGAAATTTCGATGATGCGGAATGATCTGGTGCCGGATGAGCTCTATTTGGCGGGTTTGCTGCACAGCTTGGGTGGGTTGTCGATGTGGTTGTTGGCACCGGCAGGTATGCGTTCGGTTAGTCGGTTGTTGCAGCGACAGTGCCGTACTTCTGATGAGGTGGAGTATCTGGTTTTTGGCTTTACTCAGAATGATTTGTCGTATGTTTTAGCCAGAAAATGGAATATGCCCGATGCGGTGAGTGAGGCGATGCAGGCAGGTGCTGCAAGCCAGGCGCGCTTAAGGGGCGTGATGATGGCGGAGCAGCTGAGTTTCCTGATTGAAAATAATGGCGATACCTCGGCTGTAACCACATGTTTGGCACAAATTGCGCTGTTTCTTGGGCGTGAGCCTGAGGGGGTGCTGGAGCGGTTATACATCATCCATAATAACTATCTGAAAGTCGCTAAGCAGTACGGAATGCCCTTTGATGAGCGGCTGGCGCGCTGGCAGGGTGCTGCTGAGAAAGGGCAGGGTGCTGCTGCAGTACCCTCGAACAGCGAGCCTCTGGATGAGCGCTATACCATCTGTATTGCACCGCGCTTTGAGCTGCTCACTTTTTTTGATGGCTATCTTGATGGTGATGCGGGTCAGGGTGACTTTTCTATTGCTGATTTTCTCGATCAGGCGGTTCATCTGCTGCATGATGCGGTGGGACTCAATCGAGTGATGTATGCGACAGTCGTTAGCGATACAGACTGTTTACAGGCACGCTATAGTGCCGGTGCTGATCGTGATATTTCATTTAACCTGTTAAGTGTCGATTTATCCCAAAACTCTATTTTTAAGCAGCTGCTAGATCAGCAGTCGCCCCTTTGGGTGACTACCGCGATGTGGGATAAAATGTCGGAGACGATTCCGAGCATTTTAGGCAAAATAAATCCTACACAGAGTTTCTTTGCCTATGGTTTTTCTATTCGGGGTAAGCCCCACGGTGTTTTTTATGCCGACCGCCGTGTGAAGGCGTGCCAGCTAGATCACCACGCTTTTCAGCGTTTTCAGGCGTTGGTTGAACGGTACCAGCTGCTGGTGAATCAGCAGTTGGATTAGTGAGCAGCTTTAAAAGGCTTGTCGCCCTTGCAGTGCTCTGGAGAGTGTTTCGCTGTCGGTATATTCTAACTCACCACCCAGCGGTACGCCAAAGGCGATGCGTGAGCTTTTAATGCCTTGGCGCTGCACCATTTCATGTATGAAATGTGCGGTTGCTTCCCCTTCGACGGTAGGATTTGTGGCCAAAATAACCTCTTTAATCACCTGCGTACTCAATTGCTCTGTTAGCAGATCGAGCCCGATATCATCGGGGCCGATACCGTCGAGCGGCGAGAGGTGTCCCATCAGTACAAAGTAGTGCCCACGGTAACCGGAAGATTGCTCTAATGCGATAACATCGGCGGGTGTCTCCACGACACATATCAGGCTGGCATCACGTCGCGGGTCACTGCAAAGGGTGCACAGTTCTGTTTCGCAGAGTGTGCGACATTGACGACAGTGACCGATTTTTTCCGCCGATTGAAGCAGTGTGTCCGCGAGGCGGCGAGCCGCATCACGATCACGTTCAAGCAGTTGAAATGCCATCCGCTGCGCCGATTTGGGGCCAACCCCAGGCAGGCAGCGGAGGTCGTCAATAAGACGTTTGATGAGTGGAGAGAGTGCCATAAATGATTAAAAAGGAAACTTCATGCCAGCGGGCAAGCCCATGCCCGAGGTCATGCCCGACATTTTCTCTTGGGAGTTTTTCTCAACCTGGCGCACGGCATCGTTAACCGCAGCAGCTAGCAGATCTTCCAGCATCTCTTTGTCATCCGACATCAGCGAGTCGTCAATGTTGACGCGCTTAACATCGTGGCGACCGGTCATGACAACGCTGACCATACCGCCCCCTGCCTGGCCATTGACCTCCATATTAGCAAGCTCTTCCTGAGCTTTTTGCATGTTGGCCTGCATCTGCTGTGCCTGCTTCATGAGTTGGTTCATTGGGTTGCTCATTATTGCCTCATTATGCGTAATTTAAAGGTAGCTACGATTATATACTCAGCCACCGCAAAAAGTGTGAAAATTTAGTCTCTTCTGCCTCTTTGCGGCAAGGTTGGTTCAGGATCCGGTGGGTCGGATGCTATCGGCTATGATTTCGGCTGAAAAGCGTTGTTGCATCGCATGTATAGCCGGGTCATTTTGAATGGATTGTTCTGCTGCTTGTTGTTTTTGCGCCAGTCGTCGTTGCTGAATCTGCATCGGGTTTTCAGTTTCACTCTCACCAATGCTGATCTGTAATTTTATTTCACGATTAAAGTGGCTGCTTAGCGCCTGTTGTAGCTGGTCTTCTCGCTCCCGGTTGATGAACTGTTCATGGCTCTGGATAAGGCAGAGTTCAATCAGGTTGTTCTTATGTGAGGCCAGTGTGCAGTGCATCGCCAGCTGACGGGTTAATCCGCCAATTTTTAGTTGTGCGACCACTTTGTCCCAGTTTGCAGGATGCGGGGTTTCAGTGGCTGCCGAGGTTGCTTCGGGTTGCGGTGCTTCTGCGCTTTTAGCCGTGATAATAGGGGCTTGTTCGGTATTAACAGGGGGGGGTGTTTTTGCCAGGCCCGCCCTGGTTCGGCCTACTCTTTGGCCAGCGGGTGGTTTGCTGGTGAGTGTATTTCGCACGGCGGCCATGGCCGATGCATGGGCGCTATTGGCTACGGCAGCTTCTGTTTTTGCTGCTGAGTTGTGCGCGGCTGTGGCTTCTTTACGGCTGGCTTGATCCGTAGGGTCTAACGGCTTTTTTACGCTGGCAAGCGCCTCCTGCGCCGGGCTATCTTTCTCTCTATTTGGAGGGGTTAAGGTGGGTGGTTCACGGCCACTCGGCGTGTTGGGGGGGGGGGTGCCAGGCAGTGTGGTTGCTGGGTTGAATGCTAACATACGCAGCAGCCCCATCTCCAAGCCGCCGCGAGGGTCGGGTGCTAACGGTAAGTCGCGGCGCATATGCAGTGCAATTTGGTAATAGAGCTGAACCGTTTCAGGTGTCATCTGTGTGGCCAGCAGGGCCAACACTTGGTGTGCATCTTCATCGCTTAGCGCATCGGGCACCATTTGTGCCATGGCAATACGTTGTAATGCGGTGAGCAACTCAGCACAAACGGCTTGGTAGTCGGGTGCTTGGGCCGAGAGCTCTTCAACAGCTGCCATGACCGCTGTGCCATCTTGTTGAGCGAGGCTCTGTAGTAAATTAAATATATAGTGGCGGTCGATAGTGCCCAGCATACTGCGGGTTTCGCTCTCTTTTACTTCACCGCCACCAAAGGCGATGGCTTGCTCCAGCAAGCTAAGCGCATCACGCATGCTGCCATCTGCCCCGTGTGCAATCAGTTTTAGGGCTTCAACTTGAAAGGGTATCTGCTCTTGTTCGAGTAGGTGCTTGAGGTGGTTGCTGATAAGTTCAACCGATATCCGGCGCAAGCTGAATTGAAGACAGCGCGACAAAATAGTCACGGGCAGTTTTTTTGGATCTGTGGTGGCTAGCAGAAATTTTACGTGGGGGGGTGGCTCTTCCAGGGTTTTAAGCAGCGCATTAAAACTGTGGGTAGAGAGCATGTGCACCTCATCAATCAGGTAGACCTTGTAGCGCCCCCGTGTAGGTGCGTACTGCACATTTTCAAGTAGTTCGCGGGTATCTTCCACTTTAGTACGAGAGGCCGCATCTACTTCGATCAAATCGACAAAACGCCCCTCATCAATCTCTCTACAACTTCCACAAGTACCACAAGGTGTTGAGCTGACACCTTGGTCACAGTTGAGAGATTTGGCTAAAATGCGTGAAATGGTGGTTTTTCCTACCCCACGGGTACCGGTGAACAGGAAAGCGTGGTGTAGACGATTGTTGTCGAGGGCGTTAATGAGGGCGCGTAAAACATGCGTTTGCCCTACCATCTCCTTGAAATTACGAGGACGCCATTTTCGCGCTAGAACCTGATAACTCATTGCGTGTTACATCCTGAGATAGAGTGTTTTAACTGGGGTGGAAAAGAGGATGATAACGTAGCTGGGTGATTACATAAAGGGGGGGAGGCGCGATAAAAGTGGCGACCTACATCAGCCACATCTCGGCGCCCGAATCAGTTACTACCGTTGCTCCCTTCCGGGCCTGGCGGAGTTCATAACCTATCGTCGCGAGAGGACCAACATAAGTCACCATAACGCATTACACCAAAGGTGTAGTGGCGGCCATTATACTGATTTGTTTTTTATTTACAATGGGGCTTTGCTTTCTAGTGGGTGAGCGGGTGGCTATGTGTTGATCAGCCCGTCTAGCTTGTTGGCTACCGCCTCCCATACCCTTATGGGATGAGGTGGGTGTTGGCTAGTGTTCAGGCAGGCTTTATGGATGTGATCTTTAAGTGTGTCTATCTGTGTTAAAAGCAGCTCACGCTCCTCTTTTATGCCGCAGAGTGCATCATAGAGCTGTTTTGCATCACTCAGCGCTCCTTTCTGCTCGACACGTTCTACCAATTCAGTAACGTGAACAAGATGGGCTTGATATTTCAAGGCTTGTGCTTCAATCAAGTGTTGTGGCAGGTTCATATACTCCTCCCGTTCCTGAGTGGTGTGGGATGTGCGAGGCAAAAAAGCACTCTACACACCTAAATATAGCCACTTTTTGGGGGAAGGGTAGCTTGTCGTGTTAGCGGCCTTACGGGTTTCTCAGTACTTAATCGATCAGATCATAAAGAATTTCAATCTCTTCAGCCCAGAGTGTGTCGTCAATGGTTTCCAATATCATAGGGATTTCATCAAAGCGCGGGTCGTTCATGATGTAGTCGAAACAGGGCATACCGATCTTGCCCAGCCCTAAGCTTTCATGGCGGTCAACCCGTGAGCCGAGGTCGGGTTTGGAGTCATTGAGGTGCATGCCCCGCAGGTATTGGAAGCCGACAATGCTCTCAAATTCGGAGAAGGTTTTATCACACGCCTCTGCACTGCGCAGATCGTAACCGGCGGTGAAGGTGTGACAGGTGTCCAGACAAACGCCCACCCGGCTCTGGTCGTTCACTTTGTCGATGATGTGTGCCAGATGTTCAAAGCGGTGCCCCAGGTTAGTTCCCTGGCCTGCGGTGTTTTCAATCACTGCGGTGACACCGCTTGTTTGCTCTAGCGCCATGTTGATCGATTCGGCAATGCGATCAAGGCTCTTCTCTTCACTGATTTTTTTCAGGTGCGAGCCGGGGTGAAAGTTAAGTAGTGGCAAGCCGAGTTGTTCACAGCGCTGTATTTCATCGATAAAAGCAGCACGGGATTTATCCAGCCCCTCTTGCTCTGGGTGGCCCAGATTAATCAGATAGCTATCGTGGGGGAGAACGTGTTGTGGGGCGATGCCCGCCGTCAGTAAGTTGGCTTTAAAAGCGTTAATACTCTTTTCGGTGAGTGGCTTTGCCTTCCACTGACGCTGGTTTTTGGTGAATAGCGCAAATGCTTTTGCACCGATTTTTTGGGCGTTTAGTGGGGCGTTTTCAACACCGCCGGATGCACTGACGTGAGCACCAATTCGTTTCATGTTTTGTTTCCGTTTTTAGTGGTCAATAGTGACATGGATTATAAGTCGGATTAGGGGCTTGGCTACAGGCTTTTTTTGCACTGCTGGTAGATCGCTTCATTCAAGTCACGCTCTCGCTGCAATAGCTTGGGTGCTTGTGTTGCCGAGTAGCCGGTGCGCATTCTGGAGCGGAGCTTGTCGAGCTGGCGTTGATAACTTTGGCAACGTCGGCTGTTGTTGGGTTTGTCCTGTCGATTGCTCGTTGATTTTGTTTTTACGGTTGTACGGGGAAGTGCGGGGGGTTGATTCGGCTTAATTGACGGCATTGAGTTGAGTGAGCGGCCATTAGTCTCTAACACCTTCAGGGAGCTGGGCTTGTGTTTGGGCGGCTTGTCGGAGAAGTGAAATTGCCCCTCATCATCTTGCCAGCGGTAGAGCGTCGGGGCGGCAACGAGTGAATGAGAGAGCAAAAATAGAGACAAAAATGCGACCCCGAGAGTGTAAAGTGGTCGCTCTACTCGCTTGGTCACAACTCCTTTTGTTGATGAGCCTGTCATAAGATTAGGTGATGACGGTTGGTCCACTGCGGCCACTCTTCTCCTTCAACCCGGTTAGCATTTCGGCAATATCGATCAGGTCTGCCAGCGCCTCTTGAGTATCAACACTTTGCAGTGCCTGGTTTGGCTCAAACTTCTCTAGGTAAATTCGCACAGTGGCCCCTTCGGTGCCGGTGCCAGAGAGGCGGAATATAATGCGTGAACCATCGGTAAAGAGAATGCGTATCCCCTGGTTTTTGCTGATGCTGTTATCGATAGGATCGGTGTAGCTAAAGTCATCGGCCTTTTCGATGCAATAAGCGCCAAAACCATGACCCATTAATGAGATGAAGCGGCTGCGCAGGTCATCGATAATATTGTTGGCAAGGGTTGCATCGATGGCATCGTAGTCATGGCGTGAGTAGATATTGCGGCCATACTCTTTCCAGTGGTCGATCACAATATCTTCTATCGATTGATGGCGTTCGGCGATAATGTTCATCCAAAACAGTACTGCCCATAGGCCATCTTTTTCGCGCACATGGTCTGATCCGGTGCCAAAGCTCTCTTCACCGCACAGGGTGCACTGGTTTGCATCCAGCAGGTTGCCAAAAAACTTCCAGCCAGTGGGTGTTTCGAAGCGGTTAATACCAAGCCGCTCAGCAACGCGGTCAGCGGCGGCGCTGGTGGGCATGGAGCGAGCGATGCCGGTGATCCCTTTTTTGTAACCTTTTATAAGGTGAGCGTTGGCGGCCATGATGGCCAGGCTGTCACTGGGGGTGACAAAAAAACGTCTGCCCAGCACCATATTGCGATCACCGTCACCATCGGAGGCGGCACCAAAATCAGGTGCGCGCACCGAATTCATGGTCTCGACCAGCTCTGTTGCATAAGCAAGGTTGGGGTCTGGATGGCCACCACCAAAGTCGGGTAATGGTACACCGTTGATGACCGTCCCTTCGGGCGCACCCAGTTGTTGCTCTAATATCTGTTTTGCGTAGGGGCCGGTGATGGCGTGCATGGCATCAAAGCACATTTTGAACTGGCCAGAGCGGAACATCGCTTTGAGCTTAGGGAAATCGAACAGCGTCTCCATCAGCTCGGCATAGTCGGTGACGGGGTCGATCACCTCGACTTTCATCCCGCCAAGGGTATAAACACCCTGAGTATCCAAGTCGATATTTTCAGCATCGATTATTTTGTATTGATCAATCTCTTTGCTGCGGAGAAACATCGCCTCAGTGTACTTTTCAGGTGCCGGGCCACCATTGCCGATATTGTATTTGATGCCAAAATCGCCATCAGGGCCGCCCGGGTTGTGGCTGGCGGAGAGGATAATGCCGCCGAAGGCAGCGTATTTGCGAATGATACATGAGGCGGCAGGGGTAGAGAACAGCCCACTTTGGCCAACTAATACACGGCCAAAGCCATTGGCTGCCGCCATCTTCAAAATAGTGTGCACGGCGACATCGTTGTAGTAACGGCCATCACCACCCACCACTAAGGTCTCGCCGGAAAAGTCTTCCAGACTATCAAAAATGGATTGAACAAAATTCTCCAGGTAGTGCTCACTTTGAAAGCGCGTGACCTTTTTTCTGAGCCCCGAGGTTCCTGGTTTTTGATCACTGAACGGTGTGGTGTTAACAATTTTGACAGAACGCATGCACTCTCCTCGATTTATCTAAATGTGCCCTTTGACCTGATTGAACCATATGCGCCGGTTGAATGCGAGCATGGCAGCCGTGAGATTTTTATCTGCAACCTAAATCCTGCAAGTAAGAATACCGCAAATCACCCCCCCAAAAAGTGATCACTTATTGGCCTGAGGGTGGTGGATTATCACCCACCCTCAAGCTAAAGAAGCAGAATAACGCCCTCGTTGT
>JAKIVC010000052.1 GCA_021647245.1 Gammaproteobacteria bacterium | reverse complement strand
AGCCATTCAGGCCCATTTCTCCGATCATTTTCGTTGAATATGCTCAATATTCGCCTCAAACAATCAAAAAAATGGACTCAAAATGGCTTTCCCTCGCTACGATCACCTAAGTCCGACAGCCTCCTAGGCAATATAAGAGGGTTGATGTACTAGGTAGACAATAACCTGCAATACAATGGCGGCCATGACACCCGCAAGGACATCGTCTAACATAATGCCGATACCGCCCTGCATATTGCGGTCAATGTAGCTGATTGGCCAGGGTTTGAATATGTCGAAAATACGAAACAGAATAAAACCCAGCAACAACCACTGCCAGCCACTGGGCGCAGCAATCATGGTGATCATGTAGCCTACGATCTCATCCCAGACAATCCCTGGATGATCATGTACCCCCATAAGGCGCGAGCTTGCGCCGCAAAGCCAAATACCAAATAGCGTCATGACCAGTGTGGCGATCAGGTAGACCGCCAATGACTCCTGCTGAAAAAACAGGATAAACGGAATGCCTGCCAATGTTCCGAAGGTGCCGGGGGCTTTTTTTGCGTAGCCAAGGCCAAATCCGAAGGCGAGGAAGTGTATAAGGTTAAATTTAGCCATGATCATCCTGCAAAGTGTTGGTATCCGGTTTTTTTGGTCGGATAAAACTTACCATCGAGATAACAGCTAACACCCTCCCCTTCAACCACCTCTCCAATACAACTGATGGCACAATTATGCTGTTGAGCCAACCGCTTGAGACTTTCACCCGCCGCACGACTAGCGGTAAAGCAGAGTTCATAGTCGTCACCGCCGTTGAGTGCGGTGTCGATGGTTGCGGGGGTGGCACGATAAGCGGGGGATAACGGAAGTTGATTCAACTCAAGCACTGCGGCTACGTTACTCTGTTTACAAATATGAGAGAGGTCAGCGAGCAGACCATCGGAGAGATCAATAGCGCTGTGTGCAATGGGGCGAAGCGCCATACCTAGAGAGACCCTGGGTGTCGGGCGATTGAGTCGTTGTAATAGATAGTCAGAATCGGAGTAGTGTTTACCTTCCAGCGCGATACGCAGGCCAAGTGCGGCATCCCCCAGCGTACCGGTCACATAGATACCGTCACCCACCTCGGCCCCTGAACGTTTGAGCGACTGTTGCGCGGGCACCAAGCCATGGGCTTGCAGGCTGAGCACTCGCGGACCTTTAGTGGTATCGCCGCCAACTAACTGCACGCCATGGTGATTGGCGAGCATGGCTATCCCTTTGGCAAAACCGGCAAGCCACGCCTCATCACTCTCAGGTAGCGTTAAAGCCAGTGTGAACCAGGCAGGCTCTGCCCCCATGGCGGCCATATCACTAAGATTAACCGCCAGTAGTTTATAGCCAATATCTTCCGCTGTGGTATTGACTGGAAAATGGACCCCCTCCACCATCGTATCAATCGCCACAACCAGGCTCATATCGGCAGGGACCACCAGCTGCGCACCGTCATCACCCACCCCCAGCAGCACATCGTCCCTTGCAGTACCAAGGGCGGAAAAATATTTTTCAATCAAGGAGAATTCAGCAAGAGCCATGGCTGGCGACAGTGGCTATTTTGCTTTGGATGGTTTGATGGTAACACTCACTTCAGGCTTCTTTTTCCGGACACTGGGCGAGCGTTTTTTTGCTGCAACTTCGGCACTTCTTAGCTTTTTCGCGACACCATCCAAGATGCCATTAACATATTTATGCCCATGCTCTGCACCAAATGTTTTAGCCAGTTCGACCGCTTCATTAATCACCACGCGATAGGGTACATCGAGACGGAACTCCAGCTCATAAACCCCCATGCGGAGTATCGCCCGTTCAACAGGGTCAACCTCACCTATTGGACGATCCAGTAGCAATGCAAGGTGGTCATCCAGCTCACCTTTATGCAGCACGACTTGGTGCAAAATTTCCTGGAAATATTTAATTTCCACGCCACTCATATCGTGCTCAGTGCGGAAATCGTTGTCAATAACTGCCAGCTCATTGCCGGTCAGTTGCCAGGTATAAAGTGCTTGAATTGCACAGCGACGCGCCAAGCTGCGAGCATTGCTCATAGTTAACTCTCCAGTTTACGCAGTACATTCACCATTTCGATTGCGGTTATCGCCGCCTCCGAACCCTTATTCCCCGCCTTTGTTCCTGCACGCTCGATCGCTTGCTCAATGGTATCAACGGTTAATACACCAAAGGTAACCGGTATATCGTGCTGAATACTCACCATAGAGAGTCCTTTGGTACACTCACCCGCTACATAATCAAAGTGAGGTGTACCACCACGAATGACGGCACCTAGCGCGATAATCGCATCATATTTTTTTGTTGCCGCCATGCGTTGTGCGGCAATCGGCATTTCAAATGCACCCGGAATACGTACAATTTCAATCGCTGCATCCTCGGCACCGTGGCGGCGCAGTGTATCCAGCGCACCTGTCACCAAGTGTTCAACAATAAAGCTATTGAAACGGCTCACCAGGATGCCAAAGCGGGCGCTATTGACCGTCAACTCACCTTCGATGCTTTTAATGTTACTCATTGTGTATCCCATATTCAGAATTAACGTCGATATTTATCAATAGATTATAGCGGTACTCGCCTAGACATTTCATAAGTTTTCGGTTTCACAGGAAAACCCACCCAAGCACCCTGTATCCGCGATTACAGATGATAGAGAGCATATTTCCTGTGTAATCAATAAGCAAGTGAGCCGGTGCATAACAGCGTATGCGTTACTCGGGCTAAGACCCTGTCACATACTCCGTCACCTCAAGGCCAAAACCTGAAATGCCGTGGGTCTTTTTAGGCGCACTCATCACCCTCATTTTATGCACCCCCAAATCGGCCAGAATTTGTGCGCCGATTCCATGATAGCGTAGATCATCAACCTGTTCAGGGTATGGCAATTCGATACCTTGATCTCGCATCTGGTGTTGGCGCATTTTTCGTACCAGATCACCATCACTCTCCTGCCCTTGCAATATCACCAGCACACCCTGCCCCTCTTCGGCAATGCGTTGCATCGCCGCTCGTAAGGGCAACCCCTCTTCTTCCTGATGACCTAATAGATCGCGCAAGAAACTATTCACCTGAACCCGCACCAGGACTGGCTTTTCACCATCCAATTCACCCAAACGCAATGCGTAATGAAGCTGGTTAAAAACTCGATCCTGATAAGCTACCAGATGGAAGTCACCAAATTCATTGGGGAGTTGACACTCGGCAACACGCTCAATGTTCTTCTCTGTGGCAAGGCGGTATTGAATTAAATCTGCAATGGTGCCCATTTTTAAATCGTGTTTTTTAGCAAATATCTCAAGATCAGGGCGACGCGCCATGCTGCCATCCTGGTTGAGTATTTCAACAATCACCGCTGCCGCCTCAAAACCAGCCAGCTTTGCCAAATCACAACCCGCTTCAGTGTGACCTGCACGGGTTAATACCCCGCCGGGTTGTGCTTTTAAGGGAAAAATATGCCCTGGCTGTACAACATCTGCAGGCTGGGCATCTGCCGCAACAGCGGCCAATACGGTTGCCGCCCGGTCTGCTGCGGAAATACCGGTTGTCACCCCTTGCGCTGCCTCAATTGAGACGGTGAAATTGGTTGAGTGCTTGGCATTATTATCCGAGACCATCAATGGCAAGCGCAGCTGTTCGCAACGTGCCTGGGTCAAGGTGAGGCAGATCAGGCCACGACCATAATGGGCCATAAAGTTAATATCTTCCGGGCGGGTTGCGGATGCAGCCATGATAAGATCGCCTTCATTTTCACGATCTTCATCATCCATCAGCACAACCATTTTGCCCTGGCGAATATCCTCAATAATCTCTTCAATACTATTTAATGCCATACGCTCATCTTATAAAACCATGCTCTGCCAGCAGTCTCTCCGTGACACCTTCACGGGTGGGTTCTGCTGCGGATTCACCTTGCAGTAGTCGCTCAAGATAACGGGCCAGAAGATCAACCTCCAGGTTTAGCTTCTGGCCCGCTTTAAAATTTCCCATGGTGGTATTTTGCAAGGTGTGCGGCACAATGTTCAACTCGAATACCGTGCCATTAACCTCATTAACCGTCAGGCTGATGCCATCCACACAGATGGACCCCTTCTTGGCAATATACTTTGCCAGCTCATCAGGCGCTTGAATACTGAAACGCACTGAGCGCCCATCACTCTGCCGAGTGAGCACCTCACCGACACCATCCACATGACCACTCACCAGGTGGCCTCCCAAACGTGTTGAGGGAGTCAGTGCTTTTTCCAGATTAACCAGATCCCCAGCCTTCAGTAAACCCAAGGTAGTTAGCCCCACCGTTTCACCGGAAACATCCGCCACAAAGCCGCCACCCGGCAACTCAACAGCAGTCAGACAAACCCCATTAACAGCGATACTGTCACCCAGCTGAACATCATCCAGTGGCAAGCTGCCAGTGTGGATGGTCAGGCGCATATCGCCCGACTTCCGCTCCTGTTGCTGAATATTACCAACCGCTTCAATAATTCCTGTAAACATTTTCTCTGTTATAACCGGTTAATTGAACATTGAAACAGGCCGACAAGTTGATAGCCCCGCACGTTTAAAAAGCGGCTCACTTTAGTTTGGCCGTTATGCGCCAATCCTCGCCAATGGCCCGTATATCCACTATTTTGAGTGCTATTTTGTCCTGCATCGAATTTAATTCAGGCAAATGGAAGAGGCCCTTAGCAGCATCACCCATCAAACTCGGTGCCATATAAATCACCATCTCATCAACCAGATTTTGCGATAATAGCGCACCATTCAATATTGAACCCGCCTCGACCATCACTTCATTAATCTGTCGCGCTGCCAGCACCTCCAGTATGGTACTCAGCGCAGGCTGCTGACCTTCTAGCACCACCACCTCAACTCCAATATTTTTGAGCTGAGATATTTTTTCCACACCATGATGACAACTGAAAATAAGTGTTTCCCCCGCTTGCTGTAATATTGCAGCATCCAGCGGTATTCGCAACTGACTATCCACCACCACCCGCAGTGGAGAAACAGGCGGGATATCCATCTCCAAATCACTCGCCTCTAACCGAACGGTTAAGCGTGGATTATCCGACAACACCGTACCAATTCCGGTCAAAATAGCCGAGCTAGTGGCGCGCAGCCGTTGAACATCGGCTCGCGCCGCCGAGCCAGTGATCCATTTTGACTCACCCGATGCCATCGCGGTACGACCATCTAGGCTGATGGCCAATTTGCTACGCACATAGGGGGTGCCGTGGCACATCCGCTTAATGAACCCAAGGTTGAGTGCTTTGGCCTCTTCGCCCAGCAGCCCACTTTCGACCTTAACGCCTGCATCCATCAGGCGCTGAGCCCCCTTGCCGGAGACGAGAGGGTTAGGGTCTTGCATCGCAATCACAACACGGGCAATGCCCGCCTCAATTAGCGCGTTAACACAAGGTGGCGTGCGGCCATGGTGACTACAAGGCTCCAGTGTCACATAGGCGGTTGCACCCTGAGTGCTTTTTGCTGTGCTATTTAGAGCGGCTATTTCAGCATGAGGCCCGCCCGAATAGATGTGCCACCCCTCACCAATAATTTCATTCTGCTGCACCAAAACGCAGCCTACCCTTGGATTTGGATGGGGAGGGTAGAGACCGCTTCGAGCCAGTTGCATAGCGCGACCCATGAAGCGATGATCCTGCGCAGTCGTCATAGGAGGCCCCTAAATATGAGTTAAATCAGCCTTGATTCACCTTATTTTTAAGGTGGTCAATCTCTTTGCGAAAGGCATCAACATCCTGAAAACTGCGGTAAACAGAGGCAAAACGCACATAAGCGACTTCATCCAGCTCACGTAGTGCATCCATCACCCATTCACCAATTTCGCTACCCGGAATTTCACGTTCACCGGTAGCTCGCACCTGTTGCTTGATCCGGTTAATAGCCTCTTCGATCTGCTCGATACTCACCGGGCGTTTTTCCAGAGAACGCTGAATACCACTGCGCAGCTTCTCCTCGTCGAACGGCTCGCGACTGCCGTCACTCTTAATCACGCGGGGCATTACCAACTCAGCGGTTTCAAAGGTGGTATAACGCTCGCCGCAAGCCAAACACTCACGGCGACGCCTGACACTAAAGCCTTCACTGGAGAGGCGTGAATCAATCACTTTGGTCTCATCGGCTTGGCAAAAAGGGCAACGCATGGTGTTAAACCTACTCTGACTAATTAGTCTGCATACACTGGAAATTTGGCACACACCTCTTCGGCCTGAAGCTTAACTCGACCAATGGTCACGGTATTACTCAAGTCATCCAGAATATCACAAATCCAAGTCGCCAAATGACGTGACTCTTCCTCTTTGAAACCACGACTGGTCATGGCAGGTGTACCAATACGGATACCACTGGTTACAAATGGAGATTGGGGATCATTGGGGACGGAGTTTTTATTCACCGTAATATTGGCCGCACCCAGTGCCGCTTCAACATCTTTTCCGGTCAAACCTTGTGCGATGAAGTCCACCAGAAACAGGTGATTATCGGTACCGCCCGAAACAATTTTATAGCCACGGCCAATCATCACCTGCGCCATAACACGGGCATTTTTAATCACTTGCTGCTGATAGGTTTTAAACTCAGGCAGCATCGCCTCCTTAAAAGCAACCGCTTTAGCTGCAATCACATGCATCAAAGGGCCACCTTGTGTGCCTGGAAAAACCACCGAGTTCAGTTTCTTTTCGATCACAGGGTTAGCTTTTGCCAGAATTAAGCCACCCCGTGGGCCACGCAGAGTTTTATGTGTGGTAGTGGTCGTCACATCGGCAATCTGCACCGGATTCGGGTAGTGTCCGGTAGCAACCAAACCGGCTACATGTGCCATATCAACAAACAGATAGGCACCGATTTTATCGGCTATATCACGAAAACGCTGCCAATCCACAATCCGCGAGTAAGCACTGAAACCGGCAATCAGCATCTTCGGCTTATGCTCAAGAGCCAGACGCTCAACCTCTTCATAATCAATCTCACCCGAATCCTCATTAATGCCATACTGGATTGCGTTGTAAATTTTACCGGAAAAGCTCACCTTAGAGCCGTGAGTCAAATGGCCACCGTGTGCCAGACTCATGCCCAATACAGTATCACCCGGCTGTAGCAGTGCCTGATAAACCGCCGCATTGGCTTGAGAGCCTGCGTGCGGCTGCACATTTGCGTAATCGGCACCATAAAGCGCCTTGGCACGATCAATCGCCAGCTGCTCCACAACATCCACAAACTCACAGCCGCCATAGTAGCGCTTACCGGGATACCCCTCCGCGTACTTATTAGTCAGCACCGAACCTTGCGCTTCCATAACGCGGGGGCTGGTGTAGTTCTCTGATGCGATCAGCTCAATGTGGTGTTCCTGGCGCTGAGCTTCTGCCGCAATTGCAACAGCCACTTCATCATCAAAACCGGCGATAGTCATACTTTTGGTGAACATTGTATTCCTCGAAAAATATTTAACGACACTACTCAAAAGGCCCAAAACCAAGAGCCTGACGCGCTTGCGAACTGCGAATTTTAAACGATCCACAATTAAATTGCATGTATCGTGCGTTGAAATGATGAAATGGATTGATTATGCGATGCAATATTGAACCGCAGAGGCGCTCATACCAAGCGATTATGGGTTTTACCGATACGACAACAACGCGTACTTTCAAGCTCTCGACCAAGAGAAAAGGCTGAAGAGCAACGGGAACAGTTGCGGTTTAGAGTGTCATTGCGCCATAGGCGTTTCTAATGCGGGAATTAGGGGTAATGAAAAAAGAGGGATTCCAGGGGCTTTGTGGTATGATACGCGCCTAACGCATATCGCATGCGTTCAAGGGCGGCTATTTCCGAGAAAATTTAGAGCTTTTTTGGTTATTATTATGTGACTAAAGGGGCCATCGCTCTGGTTCGCAGGTTCTCAAGGGTTTGAGAGCCGATAAAGTATCCTAAGCTTAACATTTAGAGTGCAAACATGACTGATCTGAGTAAATACAGAAACATTGGTATCTTCGCTCACGTAGATGCGGGTAAAACCACTACCACCGAGCGTATCCTGAAACTAACCGGTAAAATCCATAAACTGGGTGAGGTTCACGACGGTGCGGCAACAACTGACTTCATGGAGCAGGAGCAGGAGCGTGGTATTACAATCCAATCTGCAGCAACCACCTGTTTCTGGAAAGATCACCGCTTCAACATTATCGATACACCCGGGCACGTTGATTTCACCATTGAGGTTTACCGTTCGCTGAAAGTGCTGGATGGTGGTGTCGGTGTGTTCTGTGGTTCGGGCGGTGTTGAGCCACAATCTGAAACCAACTGGCGTTATGCAAATGAGTCCGGTGTTGCCCGGGTTATTTACATCAACAAGCTAGATCGCATGGGTGCTGATTTCTATCGTGTTACTAAGCAGGTTAAAGAGGTGCTGGGTGCACACCCACTCATCATGACGCTGCCGATCGGCATTGAAGATGACTTCATCGGCGTGATTGACCTGATGATCATGAAAGCATGGATATGGGATAACACCGGCGATCCACTCGCTTTTGAGATCGTCGACATTCCTGCGGAGTATCAGGAGAAAGCGGAAGAGTATCGCGAAATCATGATCGAAACTGCGGTAGAGCAGGATGATGATTTGATGGAATCCTACCTGGAGGGTGAAATTCCTTCAGCTGAAGATCTCAAGCGTTGTATCCGCAAGGGTACCATTAACCTGGACTTCTTCCCGACCTTCTGTGGTTCTGCATTCAAGAACAAAGGGGTTCAATTGGTTCTGGATGGTGTGGTTGATTACCTGCCAAGCCCAACCGAAGTTAAGCCACAACCTGAAGTGGATATGGAAGGCAATGAGACCGGTGAGTTTGCCGTAGTTGCTATCGACAAACCACTGCGTGCACTTGCGTTTAAAATCATGGATGACCGCTTTGGCGCACTCACCTTTATCCGCATCTACTCCGGCACCCTTAGTAAAGGTGACACTATATTGAACACCTTTACCGGGAAAAGTGAGCGTGTTGGCCGCTTGGTAGAGATGCATGCGGATGAACGCATCGAGCTGAGCTCTGCTCAAGCAGGTGATATCATTGCGCTGGTTGGATTGAAAAACACTCAAACAGGTCACACCCTTTGCGACCCTAAAAACCCAGCCACTTTAGAGCCAATGGTCTTCCCTGATCCCGTCATCTCGATTGCCATCGCGCCTAAAGATAAAGCAGCCGCTGAAAAGATGGGTATCGCAATCGGTAAAATGGTTCAGGAAGATCCCTCTTTCCGTGTCGAGACTGACGATGACTCTGGTGAAACTATCATCAAGGGCATGGGTGAACTTCACTTAGACATCAAGGTCGATATTCTGAAGCGAACCCACGGTGTGGATGTTGTTGTTGGAAAGCCACAAGTAGCCTATCGCGAAACAATCACAGAACGCCTTGAAGATAGCTACACGCACAAGAAGCAGTCGGGTGGTTCGGGTCAATTCGCAAAAATTGATTACATCATCGAGCCTTGTGAAGCCGGTGAAGGTTTTACTTTTGAGTCTAAAGTTACCGGTGGTAATGTACCTCGCGAATTCTGGCCTGCAGTTGAAAAGGGCTTCAAGATGAGCATGGTCAAAGGTGTACTCGCTGGTTTCCCTTGCTTAGATTTCAAAGTAACGCTGATGGATGGTAGTTTCCATGCGGTTGACTCCTCTGCAATCGCTTATGAAATTGCAGCCAAGGCCGCTTACCGCCAGTCAATGCCAAAAGCGGGCCCTCAGTTGCTTGAGCCGATCATGAAAGTTGATGTCTTTACACCCGATGCCCATGTAGGTGATGTTATCGGTGATTTGAATCGTCGTCGTGGCATGATCCTCGGACAAGAGTCAGGTGTTTCAGGTGTACGCATCAAGGCAACCTGCCCCCTTTCTGAGATGTTTGGTTATATCGGTGATCTGCGCACAATGACTTCTGGACGTGGCCAGTTCTCAATGGAGTTTGAACACTATGCAGCATGTCCTAAGAATGTTGCTGAAGCTGTAATCAAAGAGGTAGCGGAGCGCGAAAAAGCGAAATAATCGCCCTTTTTAGCGCTAAATCGAAAAAGCCGGGATCGCGAGATCCCGGCTTTTTTTGTTAACCCCAAGGCTATCTATGCAGCGTGCTTAGAGGGTTGATGTACTAGGAATACCGTTGCACTGAACCCCATGCCACAACACAGCATTCAGCGCATTTGCAACGCAAGTCTGGCGTGATTAATCAACTGCTGAAAGCTTTCAAACTGCGATCGACTCACGGGAAGGTTTGAGCCCGACATGTCGGCATAAAACATACCTAATGGCTTTTTACCATCACCAAATGCCGCAACAACGAAGTTGTTTACCCCTGTTTTTTGTTCAAAATCTCGAGGTAGAAATGCACGCCATTTTGGTTCCATGGTATCCATAACATGGATCGATTTATTGGCAAAAATAACATTGGAAAAGAGGTCTTTATCCTTATCAACTGCAAAATTAATAAATTTTTTCAATTGATTATCACCCTTTCCAACCACAATACGTGCGGCATACCGATCATGTACTGGCGATAACAGGCAGAGTGCAACCCGACCAAAGCCCGCCCCTTTACACAAGCCACTCATCAGCGCCATGAATATCTGATTGATATCCTTTCGCTGCATCATCATTAAAGTCATCTCATTGATAGTCTGTAATAGCAGTGCCGGATTACCTTTTTCCATGTTGACTTCACGCTTATCAGCCAGATCCACACTGCCGTCGATGCTTTGGGCATAATAGGCAAACTGCTTAGCAATTCGGTCTCTACACCCATCGCCACTCTCCATTATTTTTGGCGATAACAGCTTCTTATTAAGGTTAAACTCCTTCGCTAACTCACAACCCATCTCAAACGCTTTGTTCAATGCCCCCCGAATAACATCGCCATCCATTCCGGTAGTCGCTTTCATCTGCGCCAGTACCTCAGCCAGTGACCGGGTCGTACGATAGGGCTTTAAATAGAGTGCGCTCATCACCTGGCTCGCAAGATCTGGGACATATTTATTAAATTCAGCCGATGTACTGACATTACTGGCCGGTTGTTTTTGTATGCCAATGGTATTTTTAATAAGAGGCGGAAATCCCCAGTCCTCAATCAGGTCGGTGGCTATATCATCAAACCCACAGGAGAGCACTTCTCGCTGTGCTGACTGCCATTTTCTCCCTTCACCCTCACATAACCTCACCACCTCCATATATTTATCAGGCATGGCATAGGCCGTCACCATCTCCCCCAGGTTATGTATCAAGCCACAGAGATAGCTCTGTTCAACCTTGTCTACCCCCGCTTTCAGTGCCAGCTCGCGCATAAATGCCGCTGAAAGGTAAGAGTGAACCAACATACTGTTCATATCCAGTGCGTGCTCCCCATGGGAGAGTGAGTCGAGCAGCTTGAGGGAGAGGCTTATATTTTTAATCGTCTCAAAACCCAGCACCATAACAGCTTGAGAAATGGATGCTATTCGCGTTTGACCGCGATTGTAGTAGCTTGAATTAGAGAGACGCAGCATTTTCACACTGAGGTTGGCATCCTTCATCACCTCCATTGAGAGCTGCATAGCATCAGAGTCCGGGTTTTCGCTAATCTGGTAAATTCGATTAACACTGGCACTGAATATTGGCAAATCGCCAAGTTCATTGAGATTATTTTGAAGTGCTAAATAGGTTTCTTCGTTACTCTGCATGGTTTTTTCTAAGACCTTCCTGGCTGGGTGGTAACAACTCAATCAATGGGTCGACACACCCTATAGCGAGCTTTACCCTTCAATTCTTAAATAGAACTAAAATATAGCCCAAGCAATGGGTTTCACATGAAAAGAACATTACAATTACGGCTCTTCTCCGGTCTTGTGAGTGAAAAAAGATGCCAATTCTCATTCAATCTGTTGGTATATAAGGCTTTTTACGGCTCCTCGCTATTTCATGTGGGTAGATCAAACTCCAGTTTTGCTCCGATGAGGCAAGCCATTGCTATGAAATTTCGATTACTCCGATAACCTCGGGCTCTGCTCTTGGCGGCTTGTATGAATACTCCACCGGCTAAAGCCGGTGGTTTCAGGTTACGGCTGAAAGCCAGTCATTTCGCCTAAAGGCGACTTACAGCACACTAAAATCATCATCGGGGTCGTTCGGCTTCTGGTTTTCTATATACGCTTTCCAGACTTCGTCTGTCACGTTTCCGCTTGAAGCTACCCAATAGCCTCTCGCCCACAAATCTTGACCCCAGTATCTCTTCTTCAATTGCGGAAACTCCGTTAACATCTTGTGAGAACTCTTACCCTTCATAAACTGCACCGCTTTAGATACCGATAAACTCGGTGGTATTCCTATCAGCATGTGTACATGATCCCTGTTGATAGCACCCGCATAGATTATCATTTCTTTGCTTCGTGCAATTTCTCGCAGTAACTCTCTACACCTTTGACCAACATCTCCTCCCAACACCGGATAACGATACTTCGTTACCCAGACTATGTGGCATTTGCAATCCTAATGAGATGAAGCTCATGAAGCTCATGAAGCTGGGGTAAAAATCGGCGGCGAAACGTGGCTATCGTGTCGTGATCCGGGTGCGTATTAGCCGCCAGATAGCGAAATGCAATCGAGTCGTGGGTGGCGCGTTCAATCTTGCAGCTGGAGAAAACGCCGGTGGCGTAACCGTAGATCAGCAAACTGAGCAGTACGCCTGGATGATGGGCCGGTGAGCCTCGCCCCGCATACTGCCGAGTAAGTTCAGACAGGTCGAGTTGGTCAACCACTTCGACGACAAAGCGTGCCATGTGATCTTCAGGAAGCCAATCCTGCATAGAGGGAAGAAACAAATAGTCTGTTTCTCGATCAGCAGTTATAAAATTCCCCATCACTTTGTTCCTATCTCTCCCAGCGTGGCCATCATTATCTCACTTCGATACAATTAGGTTAAGTCCGACAGACTGCTAGCGATTCAACAGCAGATCGGCGATAAAGCGGGCGAAGGGACCACGCTGAATAATATTTCACAGATATTCCAAGCCCGTGGCGACGATGAGACCGCGCTGAGCTACCTCAAACAATCTCTGGCGATAAGAGAGCAGATCGGCGATACCGCTGGTCTCTGCGCCACGCTGTTCAACATCGGTCATATTCATTGGCAAAATAATGAGCAGAGCGAGGCGCTGCAAACGTGGGTGACTGTCTACCGTTTGGCCAAACCGATGCAGTTAGCACAAGTATTGGACGCTCTGGAAGGGTTGGCAGAGCCATTGAAACTTAACAACCACCAGCTAAAGCTGGTGGGTTAGTATTAAGGACTGAAAGTCCGGATACGGGTCAAATAGACCCGTTTAATCTTCGGTTTTGAAATTATCATCAACTTTTGGCTCAAAGTGATG
>JAKIVC010000051.1 GCA_021647245.1 Gammaproteobacteria bacterium | reverse complement strand
AGCCATTCAGGCCCATTTCTCCGATCATTTTCGTTGAATATGCTCAATATTCGCCTCAAACGATCAAAAAAATGGACTCAAAATGGCTTTCCCTCGCTACGATCACCTAAGCCCGACAGCCTCCTAGAGACTGCCCTGTAATCAACGCCACCCGACAAAGATTTATTGGCGCTTTCCCCATGCCACAGCGAGCTTGTGCAGCAAGAGAGATTCATGTCTACTGATAACCTGAAAATAAATCAGTTAAAGATGGATGGGTTAGTATGGAAGCGGTCTCCCCGAGTGATTTAAAAGCAATACTACACTCCAAACGCGCCAATATTTATTACCTCGAAAAATGCCGCGTGATGCAAAAGGGCGGTCGTGTTGTTTATCTCACCGAAGAGAAGGCAGAGAAACAGTACTGGAATATTCCCATTGCCAACACCACCGTTATTCTGCTCGGAATTGGCACATCCATTACACAAGCCGCCGTGCGCATGTTGGCATCAGCCGGTGTATTGATAGGTTTCAGTGGCAGTGGTGGAACACCCTTGATCACCGCCAATGAAATCGAATGGATGTCGCCACAAAGCGAATATCGCCCCACAGAATACGTTCAAGGCTGGATGTCATTCTGGTTTGATGAAGAAAAACGCCTAAAAGTCGCCAAGCGATTTCAACAGCTGCGCATTGAATATATGCGAAGCGTCTGGAGCAAAGACCGCGACCTGAAAAATGAAGGGTTCTATGCTGATGATGCAAACATAGCAGGAGCGTTAACACTCTTTTCATCCAAAATAGAACACTGCACAGATGTTACCAACTTACTTTTAATTGAAGCACGGCTCACCAAAAGCCTCTACAAAATCGCCGCCAACCACACCAAACAAAAAGACTTCGTGCGCCAGCATGACAGCGTTGACGATGCCAACGCCTTTCTCAATCATGGCAACTATTTAGCCTACGGACTGGCCGCCACCACACTGGTGTGGATTGTCGGGAATCGGGGTAAGTTTAATTTGCTGTTGGCTACGTGGCTTATCAAATTATTAAACTGTTTATTGGTGACGAGAAGCTTGCAAAAGCAACATTCATCGCAGGTTACCTACATGATGTTGGTAAAATTGCCCCGATTTTCAGGCCTGGATTACGGATAAAACAAAAAAGAAAACATTAAAAGTAAAGCGGATATTATGAGTGACGAAGAGTATTTCAACTATTGGGGTAAGGCGGGAAGGGGTGAGGGTGAACAGCACCTCTACCATCTATTAGTTTTTCACTCACTTGATGTTGCTGCCATCGGCAATATTTTGCTTAAAAAATTGCCTAAATTACGCAGGCAACTGGCAAATCTTTCGGGGATGCCAGAAGCACAGTTTGTTCGCTGGGCACAGCTCTCTTTAGCTCTGCACGATTTGGGTAAATTTACCGACAGCTTTCAAAGCATAAGACCCGATCTTCTACAAGAACTTCAGTCTCGGCAAAGTACCGCGTCAGGTGGAGTTCGCCACGACACACTGGGTTATCACCTCTGGCTGCAACATCTGTTACCGTTTTTTGTTGAGCGGGGTATGGTTACCGAAAAATCACCGCGTATGCGTTATACCCCAGACGATCTAGCGCTGCTTAATGCTTGGATGCGCGCCACAACAGGGCATCATGGGGAGCCGCCAAAAGATGAATCCATTATACTCCCTGACTATTTGAATTTCCCCGCAGATACTGAGGCGATTAAGTCCTTTGTATCCGAATTAATACCACTGTTTCTGCACGATGATATTACCTTCCCAAAGCTGGATTTAGAGACAACAAAAGAGGCTACCTGGTGGTTAGCCGGTTTTGTTGTGTTGTGTGACTGGTTAGGTTCAAGCCGTGAACCCGCTGAATTTAGTGGTACTCCAAGGGAATTGACGGACTATTGGCATGGTGCGCAGCCGTGGGCAACCGCTGTTGTTGAACGCAGTGGCCTGACTAGCCCCGAGGTAAGTTCACAGTTTTCATTACAGGATTTTTTTGGAAGTGAACTTGATGTGGAGCCTACACCACTACAGGCAGAGGCAGCTGAACGTCAGATTGATAACAGTGCGCAGTTGTTTATTTTGGAAGATGTGACAGGAGCAGGGAAGACAGAAGCAGCAATCATTTTGTTGCACCGTTTAATGAAAAAAGAGTTGGTACAAGGAGCCTATTTCGGCTTGCCTACTATGGCTACATCTAACGGCATGTATCGACGCATGGGCAAGGTGTACCAAAAGCTCTATGTGGCAGGCAGTTTCCCCTCCTGTGTGCTGGCCCATAGCGCTAGGGAGATGTCAGATCTCTTTCGTGATTCTATTGTGGCCACCACCGCTGATACAAGTCCGGTTGATTACGGTGATGGCACCATGCCAGCCGGTGCGCACTGTAGTGCGTGGCTGGCGGATAACCGAAAAAAAGCGCTATTGGCGAATATCGGAGTGGGTACGGTGGATCAAGCGGTGCTGTCGGTATTGCCATCGAGGCACCAATCTCTTCGTTTACTTGGCCTTCTTGGGAAATGTCTGATTCTGGATGAAATTCACAATGTGGATGCGCGGCAAAATGTATTGATCTGCCACATGCTAAAAGCCCACGCGGCAACAGGAGGAAGCGCAATCTTGCTCTCTGCAACACTCTCAAAAGCGCAGCGTAAAGAGTTTGTAAACTCCTTCTCCGAAGGGTTGGGTCGCACCGCTCCGGTTTTACAAAAAATATCGGCGCAGGATTACCCGCTACTGACCCAGCTTGGCTCGACACTATTTGATGAAAAAGTGCTGGCTACCCGTAGCAGTGTGCAGCGAACGGTAAAGATGAAATTTGTACACAATGAAGAAGAGATCTACCAGACTATTCAGCAATCATCAGCGCGTGGTGAGTGCATCTGCTGGATACGCAATACCATCAAGGATGCCCGCAAAGCTTACCAAGCATTAAAAGAGAAAATCCCCAAAAATAAGCTGAAGCTGTTTCATGCGCGCTATGCCATGCAAGATCGACTGGATATAGAGAATCTTGTTCTGGATCGCTTTGGCCCAGACAGTACAGCAGAGGATCGCTCGGGGCAGGTGTTAATTGCCTCACCCGTTGTACAAGAATCACTGGATCTGGATTTCTCACAGCTGATAACCGATTTGTGCCCCTCAGATTTAATTATCCAACGAGCGGGAAGATTCAGAAGACACATTCGTGATGTTTCGGGTAACCGCCTGAAAAAAGGCCAAGACCAGCGGAGCAATGCATTGCTGCATATCTTTGCTCCAGAATGGTGTGATGAGCCCAAAGCTGATTGGGTAAAGCAGTGGAACAGCGGTAGTAATGCCATCTATCAGGCGGATCATCTCTGGTTTACTCAAAAGTGGATAAAGGCACACAAACAACTGTGCATGCCACAAGATGCCCGCTCAATGATCGAATCTATTTATGGTGATTTGGCAGCCGAAACCCCCGAGGGTCTGCAAGCTGCAGCCAATGATAAAGAAGGTAAGCACGCCGCGATTAAGAGTGTCAGCAGAGCAGATGCTCTGAATTGGCAAGATGGCTATACTCGCGATAGTAACTGGTGGGATGAGGATAGCACCGCCACCCGAGATATTGAGGAGCCTAGCCATACCGTCTACCTCGCCCGCTGGAAAAATGGAAAACTCACTCCGTGGCGGGATGAAGGGGATTTCCGCTGGGCGCGTAGCGCAGTCAGCATGATCGAGAAGAAGATAAAAACTGAAGCAGAGCATCCAGAGATACCGCAGTCACAAATCGAGCGACTTAAAGAGAGTATGCCAGCCAAAGGAAAGTGGGGTCTCTTGTTGCCACTGGTACTTCAGGGCTCGAACCGCTGGAAAGGGCTGGCACTCAATGCCAAAGGTGAGCAGGTGATTTTTTATTACGATGAAATTAATGGGTTAATGGAGGCAGAAGAGGTGCAGGAGCTATAAAGCCCCTGCGGCTTTTATCCCCACGGGTGTGGGGAACACTCCGGTAAAATCCATATACACGGTTCATCCCCGCGTGTGCTAGGGAAGCGTGAGAGATAATAGCACTAGGGGTGAGTTGATGTAATGGACTAACAATATTATGCATTTATTAAGTGTATGTGGATTTTACCATGATATATAAATTGACATAGCATGAGGTAGAAGGTTAGTCTGTTGGCAGTTTCAACTTATGGCGGTATCAAAATGAATACCAAATGCGAAAGGAATACCCGTCCAATAGGACAAAACAATGGAGGCGTTATTTTGAATCTGATTACTGATCCATGGATACCGGTGTTGCGACAGAGCGGTAAAGTTGAAAGCATTGCACCTTGGCAAGTGACTGAGGTGGATGATCCGATAGTCCAACTTACATCGCCGCGCCATGATTTTAATGGTGCGTTGATTCAATTCCTGATTGGCTTGCTGCAAACCACCGTAGCACCAAAAAATGACAAACAGTGGGCGCAATGGCTGGATAAACCGCCCTCATCGGAATCGTTAAAAAGTGCTTTTTCCCGTTATCAAGCGGCATTTGAGATGGCAGGAGAGGGGCCGTGTTTTATGCAGGATTTTGAACCAATTGATGGGGATAAAAAGCCAATTAGTGGGTTGATGATTGAAGCTCCTGGTGGAAGCACCTCAAAACAGTTCAAAGATCACTTTGTTAAAGAGGGTACCTACAATGCTCTCTGCACATGTTGTGCCGCGACAGCGCTCTTCGCGTTGCAAACCAACGCACCTGCCGGTGGTGTGGGGCATCGCACCTCATTAAGAGGAGGTGGCCCGTTAACTACATTGGTTATTCCCGATACCTCCGTCGAGCAAGGGTTGCCTGATACCGTATGGAGCACCCTGTGGCTTAATGTATTGCCGCAGGGCAACTTTGAGAGTGATGCAGCTCTTAGTGAATCAAAAAACATTTTCCCCTGGCTGTCAAAAACTCGTACCAGTGAAGCAAAAACAGGTAAAACCACTACACCAATAGATGTCAATCCATTGCAGATGTTCTGGGCCATGCCGCGCCGTATTCGTCTGGATTGGCAGCAGGCAGAGAACGGGAGTTGCGATCTCTGTCACGCAGAAGATAGTGCGTTAATTACCCACTACGTAACAAAAAATTACGGGGTAAATTATGACGGTGCCTGGCGACATGTACTGAGCCCCCACTATCTGGAGAAAAAATCACAAAGTTATTTGCCAATGCATGCACAACCTGGTGGCATGGCTTACCGCTATTGGCTGGCATTAACTCAGGGTGATGATGCTTACCAAGCGGCAAAAGTGGTGCGGGCCTATCAAGGGCACGAGGGGCGGCAGTTAAAGAACGAGCAGCTCCGTCTCTGGATCTTTGGTTACGATATGGACAATATGAAAGCACGCTGTTGGTATGAGAAACAGTACCCTTTGGTATTGATTGAAGATGAAGAAAAACGAATCAAGTTTTGTAATCGTATGGGCGAAATGGTGAGCCTGGCCACACAAGTTGCCGGCTTTGTGCAGAGTTGCGTGAAGGATGCCTGGTTTAGTCGCCCTGCCGATGCGCGGGGTGATACTAGCTTTCTTAAAGAGGCCTTTTTTGAGCAGAGTGAAGCGGGGTTTTTACAGCAGATGCAAGCATTGAAAAATGCAGAAACAGGTGATGTTCAAAGGACGGTAGTACAAATATGGCACGGCCAATTGACCCAACACGCTTTGAAATTGTTTGAACACTGGGTTGCGCAAGGGGATATTTCGGTAGAGAACCCACGCCGAATTGCTGAAGCTCATCGAAAATTACGCAACCTGCTTTATGGTAAAAAATTATTGGATAATCTTGGAATTAAACAGAAAAAGGAGCAGGCCGCGTGAGTGTCGAATTTTCCCCCGGTAGTGAGTTGGGCAAAACACTAAAAGAGTTTTGGTTTGGTTTAAAAGATAACGGTGGTGCGCGGGCAGAGTTGCGGCGTTGCCAGAGTGTGAATGAAGTTGTGATGACACCAACCTTTCAGCGTTTTTGCCAAAATAAATTGCGGCCATTAATGAAAGATGAATCGATGTGGGAGGATCGCATGGCTGCGATTGTTGGTTTGATCGCGCACCTTAAATATGATGCTGAATCCAGTGTGCTGGGTGGTAAGGGGAATGCAGTGGATCAGCTTGCCGTTCAGATGGCTTATTTGGTCAGTGCCGACCGCCCTCTGGTGAGTGAGTTGCGTTTTCGTCGCCTGTTGCAAAATGAGCGGGCTGATCTTTATCAATCAATGATTCGTATTATTCGCATGATGAAGGGAGGGGCTAATTTATACGGTTTAGCACACTCTGTTTTCTTTTGGGGTGATGGCATTAAAAAACGCTGGGCTTATGCTTATTTCCCTAAAGTACCGGCTAAAAAATCTACATAAATACCGTTAATCGGTGAAATATAAAGTTTCCGTGTGTTATGCGGGAGCAGATAAAAACAGCTATCTAAATCTTAAGCTATTAACAAGGAATATAACAATGGGACGCTTTGTACAGTTACACCTTTTAACTTCATACCCACCCGCCAATCTAAATCGGGATGATTTGGGACGGCCAAAAACAGCCGTGATGGGCGGTGCCACAAGGTTGCGGGTTTCATCGCAAAGTTTAAAACGCGCATGGCGAACCTCTGAGGTTTTCGAAAGTGCTTTAAAAAATCACATAGGTACCCGCACCAAAATGATGGGTGTAACGATATTTGAAAGCTTGGTAGATAAAGGGGTATCTGAGAGTAAGGCAATTGAGTGGGCAAAGGCCATTGCCGATAAGTTTGGCAAAATAAAATCACTGAGCAAAAAAGAGGCGGCAGAGTTGAAAGACCCTGAAACCCCAGCAGATAAAAAAGAAAAATTAAAACGCAAACCGTTAGAGATTGAGCAGCTTGCTCACTTTAGCCCAGAAGAGGAGGCCGCAATTGATGCATTGGTGGCGGCATCCGCAGAGCGTGGTGAAGCTCCCCAAGGAGGTGAGTTGGATCTACTGCGCAAACAGCACAGTGCGGCAGATATTGCACTGTTTGGTCGTATGTTGGCATCTAGCCCCGCCTTTAATACTGAGGCGGCAGCACAAGTTGCCCACGCCATTAGTGTGCATAAAGTGGCGGTTGAAGATGATTTTTTCACTGCGGTAGATGATCTTAACAACGGTGCAGATGACATGGGTGCAGCGCACATGGGAGAGACCGAATTTGGTGCCGCGCTGTTTTACCAATATATCTGTATTGATAAACAACTACTCAAAGAGACCCTGGCTGACGAGGTGCTGGTAAAACGTACCTTAAGTGCGTTGATTGAAGCCGCCGCCACCGTTGCACCGACCGGAAAGCAAAATAGCTTTGCTTCACGCGCACGTGCTTCATATATCCTTTGTGAGGTGGGTAGCCAGCAACCGCGTACCCTTTCAGTGGCATTTTTAAAGCCTGTTGATAGCACATCGATGTTGGATGCGTCTATTCTCCAGCTAGAAGAGACACGCAGTAAAATGGATAAGGTCTACGGCGATTGTTCTGATCGCTTTGTGGTGATGAATGCCAACACCGCTCAAGGTAGCTTGCAAGACGTTATTGATACTGCAGTGGAGTAGGGGGGATGAGTGAATTTCTCATGCTGAAACTCTATGGCCCCATGGCTTCCTGGGGTGAAATTGCTGTGGGTGAGCAGCGGCTCTCACAAGGCCACCCCACTAAATCAGCCGTAATCGGCTTGTTGGCGGCGGCACTGGGCATTAAACGTGAAGAGGAGCGTCAACAATTACGGCTTGCCAATGGTTACCAAATGGCGGTACGAGTGGACTCCCCAGGGGCATTGTTGCGTGACTATCACACCGTTCAGGTACCACCACCCGATCGAGGTCGGCGTTACTACACCCGCAAAGATGAAATGTCGGTGCCCAAGGACACAATGAGCACTATTTTATCACAGCGAGATTACCGGGTAGATGCTCACTACACCGTAGCTTTGTACGGCAATACAGCGCCATATACGCTTGTTGAACTGGCAATAGCCCTGAAATCCCCCTGCTACACCCTCTATTTAGGGCGTAAATCTTGTCCTTTATCGCTCCCTTTGGACCCGAAGGTGGTAGAGGCTGAGCAGCTAAAATCTGCCTTTGACAAAGTAATGGTAGATAACGAGCTGTACAACTGTTCACAACTTTCTGCAACTTCGGCTGATCAATGCACGGCCTATTTATGGGAAGGATTATCACGAAAACAGGCAGGCTTTGCCGGCAATGATGGGACTTATCTGATACATGAACGTCGTGATCACGTGGTAAGCCGTAAACGCTGGCAGTTTATCAACCGCAAAGAGCACCATTTAATGGTACGGACGGGGGTGAAGAATGAGTTATTTTAGTCGAGTCACCTTAGATGCTAGCGACTATCAGGCAAGTCGACTGATGCGCAACATCTCACTCAATAGCTATCGAGAGCATCAGGCATTATGGAAACTGTTTCCAGATGATCCGAATGCAGAACGGGATTTTCTGTTTCGAGCAGATAAAAAGCCGTTGCAGCGCCTCTTCTACGTGGTTTCACAGCGTCAGCCGATTGCAGGTGAAGGTTGGCTGGTTGAGAGCAAGCTGTATAAACCGGCTATATCTGAAGGGCAGATGTTGGCATTCACCCTGAGAGTAAATCCCATTGTAACCCGCAAGGATGGTACCGGAAAACGTCAACGTCACGATGTGGTGATGGATGAAAAACATACCATAAATTTCTCACAGCTAGCACATGATAAGCGCCCTGCAATGCCAGAATTAATCCAGACATCTGGAAGAAAATGGTTACTATCTCGCAGTGATAAATATGGCTTTGAAATTGCCGAACAGGAAGTCACAGTTGAGAGCTATGACCAGCATCAGATAACCAAACGAGGGAGCAGTAAGCCCATTCGTTATAGCACCATGGACTTGTTAGGGGTATTGCGAGTAACGGATGTTGAGCGATTCACCGCGAGCCTATTGAGCGGTATTGGCCCTGCCAAAGCATTTGGCTGCGGCCTAATGATGGTGCGTAGATTGTGACAGCTAAACCAATAAAATGCATTGTTTTATGGCCTTATATAGGGCTTTTATGTTAATTTTTCTAAGGTCATGTTCCCCCCGGTTTTGACTATTGGCTACTGAAGTTTGATGGCGTAACCAACACCGAGCTGGGGGAACCCAAAGGTTATGGAAAAATTGAATATGCCTATTACCTGATGGCAATAGCCGCAGGCATTAACATGACGCAGTGCCAACGATTGGAAGAGCATAACCGCGCTCACTTTATGACCCAGCGTTTTGACCGAATAGATGGGCGACGGCTCCATATGCAATCACTCTGTGGTTTGGCACATTTTGACTTTAATCAAGCAGGTGCTTACAGCTATGAGCAAGCCTTCATGGTGATGCGCCAAATGCGCCTAAGTAAAGCCGATGCGATACAGCAGCTCCGGCGTACTGTATTTAATGTCTTGGCACGCAATCAAGATGATCACACGAAAAATATCGTTTTTTAATGGATGAAACAGGGTAGTGGAGGCTCTCTCCTGCTTATGATGTGACCTATGCGCATAATCCAGGAGGTGTATGGACCACGCAGCATCAGATGAGCTTAAATGGCAAACGAGATCATTTCACACTCGCTGACTTGCAACAGTTAGGTGCTGCAATATCACTCTCTAAAACCAAGGCGAACAGATTAATTGATGAGGCAAAACAAGCACTAGCCGAGTGGCTACTTTTGCAAGACAAGCGGGGTTGAGTGAGACGATAATTCGAGCGATTGCACACCAGCACCGTAAGCTTAAGCCCAATAAAAAAACGAACCCTTATCTGCTATCCGGATTAGGCCTCGTGCTGTAAAAACAGACAATGGAGAGCAAGGATCGCAATGTTACCACCACTAAAACCCCTACCCATGAAAGACCGCCTCTCGATGATTTTTCTGGATCGAGGGCAGGTTGATGTGCTAGATGGTGCTTTTGTACTACTGGACAAAGCCGGTGTGCGTACCCATATTCCGGTGGGTTCGGTTGCTTGTATTATGCTGGAACCAGGTACTAGGGTCTCTCACTCAGCGGTAAAATTGGCCGCCACCGTCGGCACACTATTGATCTGGGTTGGTGAGGCCGGGGTGCGGCTATACGCTTCAGGCCAGCCTGGTGGTGCAAGGTCAGACCGCTTGCTCTATCAAGCAAAATTAGCGCTGGATGATGAGCTTAGGCTTAAAGTTGTACGCAAAATGTTTGAGTTGCGCTTTGGCGAAGAGGCACCCTCCAGAAGAAGTGTTGACCAGCTTAGGGGGATAGAGGGCGCACGGGTTAGAAAACTCTACCAACTCCTCGCTAAGCGTTACCGTATTGAGTGGCATGGTCGCCGGTATGACGTAAAGGATTGGGATAAGGGCGACATTGCCAACCGCTGCATTAGTGCTGCTACCTCCTGTCTGTATGGCATCACCGAAGCCGCTATTCTGGCAGCAGGTTATGCACCAGCGGTGGGTTTTCTACACACCGGAAAACCACTCTCCTTTGTTTACGATATGGCAGACATCATCAAATTTGAAACCGTGGTTCCCATCGCTTTTAAAGTTGCGGCCGCCAACCCACCCCAGCCAGATCGAGAAGTACGCCTAGCTTGTAGAGACATCTTTCGCAGTGACAAAGTACTGAAAAAGCTGATTCCGATGATTGAAGAGGTGCTATCCGCTGGGGAAATTAGCCCACCTAAACCTCCGGAAGATGCTCAGCCACCTGCCATTCCAGAGCCGGAATCAATGGGGGATGCCGGGCACCGGAGTAATTAACTACCTGATGTCCCCCGTAATTAACCCAGATTATACTCCACTGAAGGCTGTTAGATAACGGTAGGAGCCATCTTTAGATGGCGAAACAAACATCGCACTATCACCACAAGCTAAAGTGTATTCCTACATGTATAAACGCTATATTGGCAATGTTTCACAGGTAATATTATTTTATGAGCATGCTAACTGTTGTGACAGAAAGTGTACCACCGAGGCTTCGTGGCAGGCTAGCCATCTGGCTACTGGAAGTACGTGCTGGTGTTTATGTGGGTGATGTATCACGGCGGGTACGGGAGATGATTTGGCAGCAAATAACTGAATTGGCAGAAGAGGGTAACGTGGTCATGGCTTGGGCAACCAATAGTGAATCAGGTTTTGATTTTCAAACTTATGGTGACAATAGACGCATACCTGTGGAATATGATGGATTGCGATTAGTCTCTTTCCTACCGTTAAAAGAAATAAAAGAGTAGTTCTTTAACAAATTGGGTATTTGAAATGACGCCAAAATTACGGGGTTTAGGCGCTATTTATGTTGCTTACATTCAGTTCTAAAAAATGAGAGTTGTTGGTGGAATTTTAGAGTGTAAATTTTACTAATAAAAACAACCGCGTATATTTAGAGTGTTCCCCACGACCGTGGGGATGAACCGAGCATAAACGAGCTGCAAATAGCTTTTGGCTCGTGTTCCCCACGACCGTGGGGATGAACCGTAGCGATTGGTAGCAATCGTATTTATGCGGCGGTGTTCCCCACGACCGTGGGGATGAACCGCAAGGAGCTGGGCGGCGCGCTAGATCAGTTAAGTGTTCCCCACGACCGTGGGGATGAACCGAATATCCGCCGCTCAAACCAACCGGCGATGTCGTGTTCCCCACGACCGTGGGGATGAACCGCGGTGTCGCCGTATCGCCAACTGCAATCTCGCGTGTTCCCCACGACCGTGGGGATGAACCGCGCCCCATCAAACATTCTCCGCAGCGCGAAATGTGTTCCCCACGACCGTGGGGATGAACCGGCCGCAGGTGTTGTGCAACTTTATTTGCCGGGGTGTTCCCCACGACCGTGGGGATGAACCGACTTGCATATTTAGTTGGGTGCAGGTTTTTCAGTGTTCCCCACGACCGTGGGGATGAACCGCTCTTGTAAAATCCCTGCGTCACTGGTTAGATGTGTTCCCCACGACCGTGGGGATGAACCGTCCACCATCGTTGCCGATGCAAGTGCCGATGCGTGTTCCCCACGACCGTGGGGATGAACCGCCTTGCCGCCTTTGGCTTTGTAAATTGCCTCTGTGTTCCCCACGACCGTGGGGATGAACCGCCCAGGCATCAGCTGGCGCTCGGACAGCATGCGTGTTCCCCACGACCGTGGGGATGAACCGTTGATAGTTTAATTTTAAACCCAGCATTGACAGTGTTCCCCACGACCGTGGGGATGAACCGTCCACCATCGTTGGCGGTGCAGCCGATGCAAGGTGTTCCCCACGACCGTGGGGATGAACCGGTTTATCTCATAATTGATCACACTTTAATCTCGTGTTCCCCACGACCGTGGGGATGAACCGATGTGCATGCTGTCCGAGCGCCAGCTGATGCCGTGTTCCCCACGACCGTGGGGATGAACCGGAGTTGATATAATTGTTTAGTTTATTGTCAATGTGTTCCCCACGACCGTGGGGATGAACCGATTTATTAAATGACTCATATCAGTTTGCCCGTGTGTTCCCCACGACCGTGGGGATGAACCGCCAGCGCAAATAGTAACTATACGTGGTCTCTAGTGTTCCCCACGACCGTGGGGATGAACCGATGAATTAAATGAGTCATATCAGTTTGCCCGTGTGTTCCCCACGACCGTGGGGATGAACCGCCAGCGCAAATAGTAACTATACGTGGTCTCTAGTGTTCCCCACGACCGTGGGGATGAACCGGCCCACCAGGCGGGCCCAGATACTCAGTGGCCGTGTTCCCCACGACCGTGGGGATGAACCGGATACGATAGTGTTGAATTGATGTTTGAATTAGTGTTCCCCACGACCGTGGGGATGAACCGTATTGGTATAGAGTGCGAGAGCTGCGCAGCAGGTGTTCCCCACGACCGTGGGGATGAACCGATCCCTTAAATAATCTGTTTCAGCCGAGTTTTGTGTTCCCCACGACCGTGGGGATGAACCGACTTTTGATCTCAGTTAATCTATCAGCGTAATGTGTTCCCCACGACCGTGGGGATGAACCGGGATGATATTGCAGATACCAGAGCGTTTGACAGTGTTCCCCACGACCGTGGGGATGAACCGCGGATCAACGGCGCAACAATCGCCGCCGGCAAGTGTTCCCCACGACCGTGGGGATGAACCGTTAAAGAGCGTTAGCGTTTATAGTCCATTAAAGTGTTCCCCACGACCGTGGGGATGAACCGACGGATCAACAGCAGCTTTTGGACGAGATGGAGTGTTCCCCACGACCGTGGGGATGAACCGTCAGTGTTGAACTAGATGATAGTGGTCTCAGCGTGTTCCCCACGACCGTGGGGATGAACCGAAGTGGATGCCGTTGGTCGGATTAGACAATAAGTGTTCCCCACGACCGTGGGGATGAACCGCACTTCTTCCGCTGCTTCTAACGCCTCGGTCTGTGTTCCCCACGACCGTGGGGATGAACCGTACGCACCCCGGTAGGCGAGTCCGGTAGCTTAGTGTTCCCCACGACCGTGGGGATGAACCGTCCATACCGCCCGCTGCATTACTAACGCGGCTGTGTTCCCCACGACCGTGGGGATGAACCGCACCCAATTCGTCTAGGACTAATAGACCGTATGTGTTCCCCACGACCGTGGGGATGAACCGTGAAATCGAATGTTTGAGTGCACTTGGTTAAAGTGTTCCCCACGACCGTGGGGATGAACCGATGGGTGTTCAGGGGACTCCAACAGTTGCGATGTGTTCCCCACGACCGTGGGGATGAACCGTTCGTTCGTGCCGTTCCTTCATTGTGGATTTTGTGTTCCCCACGACCGTGGGGATGAACCGCTCATTTTCGGGTAGAACTGGAGTGCCCGCCTGTGTTCCCCACGACCGTGGGGATGAACCGTCCAGATCTGGAGTAATATCGTGGTTCTTGCAGTGTTCCCCACGACCGTGGGGATGAACCGTGGCTCACAAACAGGTAGTGGTACTATCCCTGGTGTTCCCCACGACCGTGGGGATGAACCGTCACACCGTGGTTGCTCTCAACTGAAACCGGCGTGTTCCCCACGACCGTGGGGATGAACCGAAAGCCACCGGGTTTATGAACAAAGTAGCATCGTGTTCCCCACGACCGTGGGGATGAACCGTTAGGGCAATGCCAGTTTTCAACTCCAGCGACGTGTTCCCCACGACCGTGGGGATGAACCGATATGGAGACCGGCTCTCTGAATGCTTCTGGTGTGTTCCCCACGACCGTGGGGATGAACCGAGTATCTATATTAAGTGGATTTTCTGGGGTTGGTGTTCCCCACGACCGTGGGGATGAACCGTATGGCCGATTTGCCGCTTGCCGCTCAAACTGGTGTTCCCCACGACCGTGGGGATGAACCGACTCTCGCCAAACTCATCCTCGATCAGTAAATGTGTTCCCCACGACCGTGGGGATGAACCGGATTTATCCATCGCGTATTTTTGAATGTACAGGTGTTCCCCACGACCGTGGGGATGAACCGGCCGCGGCGTTGATACTCATAGTCTCGAGCTGGTGTTCCCCACGACCGTGGGGATGAACCTGCAATCAGCTACTAGCCCCCTCTGTCAGCATAGTTGCCCATCCGTTAGAATAAACTTCAATAATCATCGAGCGTGGGCAAAACGAGGCATAAATGAGTTATCCAAAAGAACGAAAAGAGACCGTACTGAAGAAAATGCTAC
>JAKIVC010000050.1 GCA_021647245.1 Gammaproteobacteria bacterium | reverse complement strand
TGCGATTGGTGAGTCGCCGGACTTGTTGCTTGAACTTATGCAACGTTTTCCGGTGCCATTGAATGCGTCCTCCTTTGAAAGTAAACCCTAAGAATTTGCACTCACTGGTTTTCACTACGTGGCTTTTAGCCAAGTAGGGTGCGTTTTACGCACCAAAAGCGTTCCATTAAAACCAAGCAGTTTTGGTATTAATCATATTTTATTGCCATTATCAGCAGCGTTGTTGTGCATGGAATGCACCCTACCTGGCTAATCGGGTAGCCAAGAATAAGGGGGCAAATAAGGGGTCAATAAGGGGTCAAGTCTTTACATTAATCATTTTAACCGCTTCATCAACTTTAGCCTCCAACTCCCCATCAACACATAGCTAATTCTCGAATCGTTTAATGATTCCAGACACGCTGCCATAGTGGTTTAAGCCAAGTAGGGTGCGTTTTACGCACCAAAAGCGTTCCATTAAAACCAAGCAGTTTTGGTATTAATCATATTTTATTGCCATTATCAGCAGCGTTGTTGTGCATGGAATGCACCCTACCTGGCTGTAAATGAGGGGCGGAATAAATGAGGGAAAACATTCACCCCGTGCGGGGTTGTTTATAGAGTGATTAGTTTACGTTGATTTGTCAACGACGAGATAGAGCGCCTATATATATAGTATAAACTCAGGAATTTAATTCCACGCCGTGACCCTGCCGGCGTTAAAATAAATGTACTGAGACCGCTGGCGACTCCGCAAATAGACCCACTGCTCCTGCCTGCCGCTTATGCCACCACTCACGTTAACTCGATCCGGCCTGCCCCAGGCGGCGGTAACATCGCTCGGAGACATACCCACCGATACTTGCTTGCGACTAATAGCAGCACGGCGGTCAGCATTGCGCAACAGATCATGATGAGATATGCCTGGTGTTAAGTTTTGCGGATCCGGTGAGTACGCAGCGCGTACTTTGATGCGCTCGGCATTTGATGCACAGCGCTGATCGGAAAACACCATGACCCCATCTACATTGCACTTATAAACTGCGGCGTGCAGCGGCACTGCAGCTAGCAACAATACAACGCCTAAAATTAAATGGCCCATGTGCCCCTCCTTATTATTGCCGTTATTTTTAGACTGCTAAATCAACTAATCGAGCAACGCGCTTGTAGTCAATTGATGATGAGCCTGGCTCAGTATATATCATAAGGGGTCAAGTCTTTACATTAATCATTTTAACCGCTTCATCAACTTTAGCCTTCAATGCCCCATCAACACATAGCTGTTCTAGAGTCGTTTAATGATTCTAGACACGCTGCCTAGTGGTTTACGTCAAAGTAGTCGGCAATCTAGTTAGCGGTAAGCCCGCGTATTTTCGACTGAGATAAAGCGATACGGCACAGGCTCTGTTTTTCTGGCCTCGTCCACGACGGCTTTTTAGTATACTGCTTGTTTCAACGCCAAACTCTTTTGCAACAATGCTGACGATTTTCTTCATACGAATGCGTTGTCTATTTAATCGACTCTCCGGTATTTCTGCCTCTTCCTTGATTTTACCCACCAGCGAATCGACAAACTTTTCCACTCCAAATACGGCTTGAGTACGTTCTTTTTGATAAAAAACGGCGGTTTCCTCGTCAACACCCATTTCGACAAAAGATTTGTAGCGCCTCTTCACATTACGCACTCCAATCATTCCCAACGTTTGGCTGACATTGAGCCATGCCCGGGTATGCTCTTCCCCTATAAATTGACGGTAACTTGACCAATCATAATCGCTCGGGTTTTCCACGACGCCGGCTTCTACTGGATTAAGGTGAATGTATCGACTCACACTGAGCAAATAATTGTCAGCATCAACCAGTATGGCTTTGTACCTGCCTCGATAGAGTGGGCCATCCATTTTTTCGAGTCGATTGTAACGTTGAGTATAAACACCGTTTAAGTGTCGCATGGCGCGACCCAAGTTTGAGTGTGGCGTGCTTAAAAGCAAATGGTAGTGGTTATCCATTAAACAATAGGCATGTATTTCGACTCGGAACATTTGGTGAATTTCTCGTAAGAGTTCGAGAAACAGTTCGCGGTGTTCATCATGTTGAAATATGTCGCGCTGAGCTCCACCTCGATTCATAACATGATAATACGCATTTTTATATTCTATTCTTAAAGGTCTGGTCATATAGAGAATAATAGACTACCAAATACATTATGTACAGACTTGACCCCTTCTAAAGCAACATGAATACCCTGAAGTTTACCCGAACTATAAGTCATATCATTTTTTTCGGCAAAAAAAGGCGGCCCGCATTAGGCCGCCAAAACAAAGTATAGAAAAAACCAGGGATTCAGGCTTTCAACTGCAACCATCATAATCGATAGAGTGGCTACAATCGATGCGACCAATTGCCGCACGAAGTGGAGTGCTTCGACCCCTCAATCTGGATACTTCATGGATGACTCGGATTAATACCGAACTGAAATATTAAACAAGCCATAATGGGTTCTGTTTTGTTGGGTCTTAAATTCATTGGTACGTACCATTTCACTATAGGAGAGGCGAACATTCTCAAACATATAAACAATGCCATACTGCAGGTCACCAACAAGGTTCTCTTTTTCAACGCGATGGCTCCTTTTAAACGAATTACCGTCCAAAAAAATATCACGGACAATCGCACGCCCCTCAAACCCCAAAAATCCGTACCAACTTGGCTGCTTGCTCTCCTTAAAATAGATCACACCTAAAAACCCAGGTCGAATAGTTGGTGGCGTAAAGTCTCTCTTCAAATTATAGCCAAAGCGCAACATAGCTCCGAAAGCAGCATAGGTGTACACATTACCGACCACACCCGTAATTTGAGGGTTTACGCCCACCTCCAATCTATTTTTTAGCCGGTAACGTAGTCGCCAAAATCTTGAATAACTAACACCCAGTGCTAGCTCATCTTTTAGCTGATTATCCCAACCCTGCGGAATATCACTGCCAATTACTTTGTGAACCGTTGTCTGTGCTTGCTCACCCAATGCACTAGGGCCCACAACCCCTAGCGTCACCTCAAGCTGATTACCATAATCGTAGTTCTCTTCCTGAGCAATTTTTGACATCACAGCACTTGTAAAATAGAGGTATCCCGCATAAGGGCGATCATCCACTCGAACATCAAACGACTGTGTATCGTCTGGGGTAAAAATTTTTTGCCCAAAAGAGTATTGCGACCAGTTATACCCTGCCATACCCGCTCGATAAAAAGGAGCCCATTGCGCCATAGGCTCTAACCATCGAGGCGTGCTCTGTCGCTCAAGCAAAGAGAGCTGTAAACCGCTGGTATAGTAACGATCTCGATTATCTGACGTAAATAAATCATTCTCATACTGCAAGCTAAAAAAGCGCTCTCGCACGGGGTTATCTTCCGCTTTTGCAGCGGCAAAGCAGCAAAACAAACCCATAAAAACCAACGTATACCGAAACACTAACAACCCACTCACCCGCTCTTCACTCTTTTCAAACTCATTCGATCACACATCACTCGTAACGGCCACCCCTCTCCATTAATATTACCCGCCAATGCCATTTAAATAACAATGAGTGGATTGAATCCTTTACTTGCCATCGTTTAGAGGTAACGTGAAATTCGACAACAGGCTTTAGCAAAATCACTCAGTGATCAGGTCAAATATCCCATCATTCATTCAGAAGGTGGTATTTACGCGCCTCATTGACACACTGGGTGCGATTATCCGCATTGAAAATAGAGAACAGCGTAGAGACATGACCCTTAACAGTACTCTCTGAAATCTTCAGTGTGCTGGCAATCTGTAGGTTACTCAACCCTTGAGCCAGAAGCGCCAACACCTGCCGCTGCCGCCGGGTCAATGCGGTACCCAGCAAACCATTGACCTCACTCTGCTCTGCCCGGTAATGGTTCAACGGCTGCCTCAACGAACATGAAATATAACTGCCGGTTGATTCCAGTGCGCGCAACGCCGCGGCGATCTCTTCACCGGCAACCGCTTTGGTCAAATACCCACTCGCCCCTGCGCGCAAGCCACGGTCTACAATCTCTGGGGCTTCATTGGCCGAGAGAATGATCACCGGTACCGGAATGCGCTGTTCACGCAGTTCAGATAAAAAATCAAACCCACTCATATCCGACAAAGTGAGATCAAGAAACACCCCGTCGATACCGGGCTCTACCTTCAACATCTCCAGCGCCTGCTCGGCGGTATTGGCCTCTACCACCCGATGAGAGGGGTCGAGGTCACGCAGAGTCTGCGCAATGCCTTTGCGAAACAGCGGATGATCATCTAACAGCAGTATTTTCACGGGATCACCATTACCCGACCGTACTCTCAATAGCGCCTTGTCTCGAATAGCGTTGGGTAGGTCGTCTTGTTTTTGTTTACGCCATACTAAAAACTGAGCGCGCTGTTATTTCACGTTATTTTCTTCAAACAGCCTATCGTAAATCAGTCCGTCAAGGTCAGTACTTTCGTACTACCCGCCATTGAAAAAATGGGGGTAGAGTCAGCACCCAACTGGCAGGCGGCATCACTGCGTCCTTCCAAAAAATTCAACATCATCACACTTGTGGAATATACCAAAAAGGGAGATTAAGGGTATTGAGAAACCTCTTTAAAATTAGTCACTTCATACTTTTCATACTTGTTTTATATTACACCTCAAGCGCACCGGCGGCCATTGAGGTTGTGGTGGATATTGAGGGTAGCGAAAAAACCGCATCAACTGTTTCAGATCAGGTTTTTGTTGAGCGTGTTGAGCTAACCTTCCCCAACCAGCGCACCTCACAGAGTGTGAAGCGAGCAAGCAAAGGATTCTACGCTACGGCACGCTTTAAATATGTGGGTAATGGGCCTTTAACGGTACGTTGGTTGGTGGATGATCGTGTTATCTCCCAACAAGTCATGCTGCTTACTTTTGGTAAAGAGATCGAAATACGCTCAAACTGGAACAAGGTTGATTTGCCAACGTTCGAGCGGGGTTATCACCGTGTCACACTACAACTGATTAACAGTGCAGGGGTGGCTGACCAATCGGTGCAGGCTATCCGCTATTTTGTTGCTGATGGTATCAATGAGCTACAGTCAGATGGCTCATTTAAATTGATGTTCCCGCAAAAGATGGCGGTTAATGCGCAAAGTTTCTATTTTCGCTGGCAAGGAGATGATGATTTCCGGGCTTATCAATTAGAAGTCGAGCGACTGGCAACAAAATATAACCGCGCCCAAACTGTCTTGAAAGCCATGAGCAAGGATGATCTCTATTCACCCACACAAATGCAGCGCAGCAAGCTCTCACCCGGCGCTTATCGCTGGCGGGTAAAGGGTTTCTTTGTTAACAAAAAGCGATCCCCTCGCACAACGGAGTGGGCGCATTTTGAGGTGTTGCCAGCGAATGAACCCGGTGGTCTGTTCATAAAAAACATCAGCGCCCGGGATATGGCACCCACCGAGTCGCCATTCGCAAGCCCAATACAACAGACCTCCACCATCAGCCATCGACTGATCAAAAGCCAGTCCATCATAAGCAGTGGCAAAGTGGCCGCCGGTGAACCCCATCAGCTACAACTTGAAATTCAAAACAGCAGCACTCGCCATCGCAATGATTTGACACTGGAGGTCTACAAAAAAAATAGGCTGGTGGGCGCTTTCCCGGTATCGCTTGATGCTGGTAAAAACACCTCACTCTCTATCACGCTGGAGGCGACCACCACCTACGATACCTTACTGCAAAGCCTAACCACCCGATTGGTTGATAATGTCGCTGTGCTGGATGAAGCCGCTATTAACCTCACTATTGAGCCACTACTGCGTCTGGATTCACTGGATTTTAATGAGTTCCAGCAGGCCACCAACCGCTACCCCATTACCGACCCTTTCCGGTGTGGTGAAGGCAGCGCCGATAAAAACCTGGCATTCAGCCGCATGGTCTCGGCATCGCGCAGTGGCTCAGCCGAAACCACACAATCGCTGCTGCAACAGGGGTATTTCTCCTTCGATCAGGGAGAGCAGATCACCTTTAACGCATTCTTCAAAGATAAAGGTTTGGGCGCGTGGTTTGATGGCCCCACTGGCCGTTGTGTCAGAGAATTAGCCAACAGAAGAAGCATCACTTACCGCGACCACCCGTTACAGTTTATTGCACAGCCATTGAATCAACATGGGCAGCCACAGGGTGACCCCTTTTCAATTGGCGAAGTGACTTTTACCACCGGCTATGAAGGTATACTCACCAGTCCGAGCTGGACCATTCCAGAGTCAGGACAGTACCAAATTACCCTCAATGATATGGGTGAAGCGGCGGACTTATACGCCACACTGCCGGGTGGGTATCCCAAATATATCCATGCCGCTGGTTTTATTGCTGAAGTACAAACACCCCTGCACAGCGACAGTGCCATAATCAGTACATCTCCCCGGCAAGCAACACTCAGTGGAGAGGCCCGCACGAAATGGCAGGGCGACCAGAGCAACCGCCACATTCCACTGCTATTTGACAATATTCTGCTCACCATGAGTAACCCACTACACGCCAACCTTAGTGGCGGTACACTTCAGCTCAAAAAAGCATCACAAACCTTGCTTCCACGCTTGCACCTCTATGACCATACTCACACGTTGCGCGATCTCTCCATCGGTCTCAGCGGTGCCGTGGCGCAGCTCGACTACCTGATATCACCGACCTCAAAAGTGACCTTTGATCAGGTCAAGATATTCAATGGTGGCGAGTTCATTGCCGAGCATCGCTTTAATAACAGCCGGCCAGACCTGCCCATCAATAATGATGACTTGGCGCTGCGCCTACCGGGCAGCACACTGGTTGTCGATGCATCCCCACACCTTAACTACACCGGTTATATCAATCAGGCTAACTTTACCGGCATCGGCCTGCACAATGCCACGGTCAGAGTGAGGGTAAACCAAGGCAACGGCCTCTTTAGCACCGCCAACCCAGAGAACGCCTTTATCTATGGCAAAGCCCCGTGGCTCTCTTTCGAAAAGGGTGCGCTATCGGGAGAGCAGATAGCGATCGAACCCATTGCTGACGTTGCCCCCTTTTTTAACCAAAAGCCGGCTAAAGAGTTCACACTGCTGCAACCGTTTGGCTTCAAACTGGCCATCACCGGCGGTCTGTTCAGCTTGCAAAATTCACAGGTGGGCGGGGTCGATTTTTCGGGTTACGCACAGCTGGCGAGCAGTGACCACTCGCCAGTACAAGCCACCGCCCCCTTCTACTTCAACCATCTGGTACGCAGTCGCCATGACGAACACCATTTTCAGAGCGAAATCAGAAACAATGAAACAGTACAGTTCAGCGTGGATAGCTTCAACTACCAACCGGCCTCGTTACAGCTGTTGATCGGTGGCTCAGCCCAACCAAACACCGCGGTTGTGAATACAGAAAATATCGAGCGGTGGCAAAACCAGCTACTGTCGGCACTTAAAAAACAGTCGGGCCTGCTGGCAACGGGTGGCGAGCTCTCCAAGGGGTGGTATCCCTTAGGTGATGCGGAGCACGACCCGACAGGAGGCCAAGGGGCTTTTCTGATTACCCGCAATGGATTGCAAGGGCAGTGGCGAGAGCAACAGGAGAGCGCCCGCTATGAGCTGAATGGTTTTGATACCTCAATTTCAATGTTGTGGCTGCAATTTACAGACTCTGCCCTGGTTAATTCTGCGGTCAATGGGACGTTAAACATTCCCTACCCGGTTGACCAACGGCTCCCCTTCTCGGGCAAGCTGGATCAACAGGCGGCGCTGCTGATTCCTGCTAATGGTGTCACACTGCCAGAGAGTGGTGAGCTGAACCTGAGTTACTGGTACGCACGTCTTAAAATGCCTGAACAGAGCGGGCAAGGAGTGCCGACAGCAGCACCGTTCACCGCACAAGTGCCCCGTTTCACTGTCCACCAGACACTCGCATCAACGCCACCACCCATCATCTACGACCGCGAAACTCAGCGCATCAAGCTCAGCGACATGAAGTTAACACTGGAAGTTGCTGACAACCTCGGCAGTCATGAGTTTGTTGCCGAAGGAGGCGCGGCCCCGTTCACGATTGATACCGATATTTTAGCCAATGGGCAGCTGGCACAGACCCGGGTTTACCCCGGAGAAGAGTCGCTGTTTTTCATTGGCCAACCCTTTGAAGCATCTGAGATTAAATTTCTCCCCTATTTTAAACCAAGTGACTCGACCGCCACCGCACAACCCTTGGTTGAGGTTGAAGGTACGGTTTTTTTCAAGGTATTTGGCTCGCATAATGTCACCATTGCCCACACCGCACTAGGCGCACAAGTGCCTGAAATCACCACCCTGCAACAGGGTGATTACGGTGAAGGGGCGATCAAAGTCAATGTTCAGTTGGCCTTTATCAACAGCTACGCAATGAATGAGACGTTAGCGAGCAAATATATTGAAAATATTAACGACGTACCCAGCGATGCTTCCATTGAACAAAAACCGTTCAAAGCCTTTGTGGGCAGCGCTGATTTAATCATCATTAACGCTGTCTCCATTAAAGGGTTAGCAGAGGCGGGCTTACACTCTTCGCAAGCGCTGGTCAGCCCAGGGCGCTGGACGGGTAATAACAATGCCACCATCAAGGCCTATGAGCGCATTGGACTGGGGACGGGTGTCGACATATTTAAAGCCGCTATTGCCGGATTACAGGGTATGGAAACGGTGACCAAGCTTGGCGGTGCGGTCATTTCTGCGGCAACCGGTGTGGATGGCACTGGCGAAAAGGTGATTAAACTAGGCACCGAGACGGTCACCTTTATTCAAGCGGTTGCCGTCGCAGTGGCGGCAACGGCGGGTACTGCTGGCGCTGGAGCCGACACCATTCGCCACGCCGTGGGTAGCGGGCTGTCAATGACCGGCTCGGGTATCGACCTACTGATGACAATTTGTCAGGAGCGCAGTGACTGCACCGATGATCAGGCACTCCTGCTGGATATCTCTTCACTATTGGTTCGCATAGCCGGCTCAATCACCCAGTTTGAAAAGCTAACCCCGGAAGAGGTCGCCAGCATCAGCCTGCACACACTGGATATCGGTATTCCATTATTAATGGGCGTTAACCTAGATGCCGCCTATGAGATGAGTGGCGCGCCCCCGCTGCAACTCCCTGATGGCACTCAAATCACCCTAAACGACAAAAAAAATGCGGCCTTGTCGGTAGCCCATGTAGTGGTCACCGCCTCACGCACTTTACTGGATAACAACGCGTCGATTCCCTTCAATGACTTCCTGCGTATCTCACAAAAAACCGTCAACGCTGCCCGCAGCCTGAAGGCCGTACAAGGGGTGGATGAGGGTTTAAGTGGGTTAGACGCAGAAGAGGCTAGCCAGCTAATGGATCTCTCATTTGACCTGGCCGATGCCTCCATTCAAATGGCACAAGGTCTCAAAAGTAACCACAACGCAGCGGCGATTTCTCTGCTGACGGGCCAGCTTGCCGACCTATTATGCCAACAATCTAATGCCATTCAGCCCTTACTGAAACAGTCCGGATTTGCTGACGCGGCACCCCTCATTGACGCACCAGTCAACCTTTCCCGCGCCATGATAAGAGCGCTACAGACACTACCGAGTAACCCTGATGAGATAGCCACATTTTTACAACAGACACTGAGCAGCATGGTAGATGCCGATGCGGGGCTACAGGGGTGCAATCAATCACCACTGCAACTACCCGCCGCCGCCCGTGCAGCACTTAAAATTGCCGCACACAGCCTCCAGCCACTGGATGGCTCTCTGGCCAACAACTACGGCAATCAAATTGCCTGGGCATTGCGCTCAGTTGAACTCACCATCGAAACACTGCAAGCGCTATCGCCACAAGACTTACCCTCACAGGTTGCAGAAATTAAAACCGTCTTACAAAAGCTAGCCGTGAGCTTCACAGCGCTGGGGGACGATTTAAGTCAATCCGAAAATCAGACGATCAGCACTCAAGCGGTTATGAAGTTGGCCCAGGCTATTCCTGCCGCCATGCGTGAGCTGGTTCAATCCCAATCTACGCAAGCGGCGGAGCTGCTCGATCTGCACATCGTACTGATGCGTGAGCTTCAACCACTGATTGAGAATACCGAAGCGATTGCAAGCGGTGACCTAAGTGTGGTGGATCTGTATGCATTACCCCTGGCGATGATCAACGAAGTACAGGATCTTTCCATACTGTCGCAGTGTCAAAAGCTGGGTTTATCCAACATCAGCACTACCCTCTCAATGGCTCGCCAGCTAACAGAAGCATCACCCAACCTACCGGCACTCATCGAGCAGCTTAATATCCTGTACCAAAATGTACAGTTGTGTGACCCCAGTGGCATCAGCCGGCGTACCGAGCTAGCCCAGTTCATGCAGCTACTCACCCTCATGGGCAGTAGCATCGAAAACCCGAGCCGGATACAGAGCACAATATTAAGCGCCCTGCCCCAACTACTGCCGTTTTTTATTGAGAGCGGTCAACAAATAGTGAGCAGTACACAGGCATTTGCCAGCGCCCTGCCCATTGTCGATTTCACACAAGATAACCTGGGGGTCGTGCTGGACAATGTACTGAACCGCCTACTGCTCGCAGCAGAACAAGAGAGCAGCAACCCACAAACCCTCTATGCGATTCAAAAAGCACGCGCCATCATCAACAACGCTGACCTCAACATGAGCGGATTAACACTCACCCGTAATGAAGCGGGTCAAGTGGTTGCAATGGAAGAGCAACGTGCCGACGGCTCCTTCAGGCTCTATAACTTCACCCTAGACGTTGCACGCCAGCAATACCCACAACAGCACCCCGAGCATAGTGGTGGTTTAGAAGAGTTACTGCACAACATCTCCTCCGACCAGCTGGCAAGCTTTGAACAGCTACCTGCCGAAAGCCAGAGCAGCCTGTTCACCCCTCTTTGGGATGCACATTTCAACGCAGATGATATCGGTGTCTGGACACGACGCTATCAAGATGAGCAGAAAAACAGCATCACGATTGATAATAGCAGCGGTGGTACGGTGCTGGTTCAGATTATCGATGCCGTCAGTTATGGTGCCTTCACCCCCAAACGTCTTTACAGCATCACGACCCTACCCGAAAGAGGTGCCAGCGCACAAACGCTGGACGAGGAAATGGAGCAGCTATTTTCTGCGGAAATCTACCGTGAATATTCAATAGAGCGCGGCTGTGTATTCACCACCGGCTGTGCATTTGAAATAGAGGTTAACAGTGGTGCTTTAAGCAGCCGCTCTGTGAGCAATGCCCAGCATCTCGTTATCTATAACTACGATCCTCCACTAGGAGCCACCCTGGACGACATTCAACCAGCCGGTTCATCAATCATGCTGTTTAATGGCTACATTGACAGCAACCAAAGCGGGTGGAGTAGCGACTGGAAAGTTAACTTTAAAAACAGCGGTATTGTCTCGCTGCAACAGAACCAGAGCTATGAGCTACTCGATATCGGTGAAAGTAATTTCATCAGCTCGCTGGATGAGATTACAGAACGGGTGATAGGGATGGATCGCTTTATCCAGCGCCGGGTTGTCAACGGCTCCAACATCTGGGACTACCAGGCCGGTCTCCATGCCATTCACAGCTACGGTGATGGTGAGTGGGAGGTTTACCGTATGCCTGATGAACTAGTGGCGGGAACCGCCGTACCGGCACCCACCAGCACAATTGAAATTGAGGCGAACCCACTGACACTTTTAGCCCGTGGCAATAAAAACGGTGTAGCAGAAAACCCGGCCGGACTCAGCACTACCGGTGATCACAGCGTATTGACTATTCCCGCTGAAAATAGCGATGAGATGATCACCATCAACCTAACAGGTGAAAATGCGGGTGAGATCACATTGGGCCACAGTTCGCTGTCGGTCAGCGCCGCCAGCTCGCTTACACCGGGGGAGATCGCCGCCACTGAACAACAGGCCGATGGCAGCCAGTTGATCACCCTGAATAACGGCGATACGCAACGTATTCACGGCACGCGGGAGGATAACCTGCTCATCACCCAGAGCAGCCGTAAAACAACCGACAACCCAGACCACAGCCTCAATATTCGCCAGGTAACCATTCAATATTGCAGCGATAAAAACGTCACGTGGAGCAACTGCCCACCCCCCAAAAAAGTTGATCAGCGGTTCGAATACCAGTGGATCACCGACTATGCACAGAGCCAAGGCTATGTGGATATCGATCTGGCCAGCCGCCCCGTAATCACCCCGGTGGCAGGTGTTAACAGAGCACTTAAACATCAATTCTGGCGCGATATTTTTGCACTGGAACAGAGCCTGCTGCAAAACCCGAGTGAGCAAGGGCTTACCCAACTAGATGCACTGGTGCAACGCGCAGCTGAGGCCGGCCTGCCAGATGAGGAGCTGCAAGCGCAGTACCGTTATATGACCGCCAGAATCATCAACCTGCTGATGATCAAACAGTTCAATGAGTATGACCTCTACCTCACCGACCTTGCTCAGCAAAACGACTGGAAAGAGAATGAGAGCGCCTCACCGGGCTACAAAATAGCGCACTTGAGCCGTCGACTGCACGCCAGCGAGTTTTTGCCAAATAACAACTACCACAATAAATTCAGAGAGCTGCTGCAACTCAAGCACCGCCTCTATCAGCAACAGTTGCAGGGTGTTGATCTCAACTCGGCACTGAATGACACCTTGGTCAATAATCTTGCCAAGCTGATCGATATAGAGTTTGAGATGCAACAGCTTGACCAACACCTAAACAGATCCACCGACACCTACATACTGGGAGAGAATGTCTGCCCAACCCTGGTAGAAGTTAAAGAACACTTTCAAAGCAAAATCAATCAGCCAAATTATGTGTTGCTGCCAAGCGACCTTGAAATGGCTCTGGAGATCGAGAGTAATCTCATCGCCTTGGGTTGCGGCTCAGATGAGACCTTTATGGCCGATTTGGCCGAGCTTACAGAACGAGCCGGCAACACTGACCAAGGATATCAGGGGATGCTGCAAGCCTCACGCCTGCAACGTTTGGCCGCATTAATAAACAGCCAAAATCCGGATGAGATTGACCTCAACCACGACGGTGATCTCAATAGTCAGGATGTTATCAGCTACTACCTTCGCCACCTGATGAACGCAAATGGTAACGCCACAAACCTAGCCAACCCTACCCCCGAAAAATTTACCGAATGGGTGCAGCATATTCTCAATATTGACCGTATAGTCAAAGAGATTGATGCGGTAAAAAACCGCCGCAACGGCAACGTCTACTTCTATCCAGAAGCTGTCACCGACTTCAAACAACAGTTGGTTGGGCAGCTAAAAGAGGCTTGGGAGGCGGAGTACCAACGCTTAAAAACTCAGTTTATCAACACCTCAAACGGCCGTTCATTGGATGATTTGAAAAACCTCGGGCAGTTTTATGAGCACGGACGCACCCTCAACAGCCGCCTAGCCAGTGCTGTGGAGCCTCGCCTGCTGGAAATAGACCGCTCAGAGTATCTAAAAATTCGCATCGCTGATAACGAAATCAGCCCACTCACCGAAATGGCACAACAGCAGCGTAACGGGTTGGATATCATCTGGTTAAAGACCCCGACGACTGCCGAGTGGCAGACAACCGTGGCACAACTAAACCAGCAAGATAGCGTTATTCGTTACCTGCAACAGGCCCTGCCTGCCGACCAACTCACCCCGCTACAGCGCCTTGATCAACAGGTTATCGAGCGCATCAACCAGGCGATGGATCAGCTCTCCCTTGAGCTGGCTCAATCAGGCAATGCCGGAACACTTGAGCAACAGACTAAACCGATCTCGCAAATCAGCGACTTTATCAAATCACTACAGATGGACTCTGCACAACAATATCTGGGCCAGCGGGTGGCGGATCTGTTAAATGAGTCGGTGGCACGCATCAAAAATGATTACTCACTGGCGACAGCCGAAATCAACAAAATCATCCAGATCTCCATTGAGTTTGAGGGAGCAGATAACATCTCCCTCAGTGAACTCACTGATGAAGGCGGCACCCTCCAGCAGGCAATTCACACCGCAGGCACCAACGCCCTTTATGTGGTCGAAAGTGGCGGTGATATAGATGATATCGCCGCTTTTATCACCATTATTGCAATGGAAGCACAGCTCGGGATAAATGACCCGGAGTGGGAAATCAATGATATTTTTAACCGGCTAGAACAGCTCATCGACGATGCAGAAGCCCGCATGTTGGCCAGTAATGATCTTGAAGATGCCCGAGCTTACCTGGATCTGGAGGCTTATGCGGCAAGCCTGGGAATGAATCGGGATGCCAATTATGACTCCGTAATGTCCGTACTCGAACATAATCAAAATACGCTATCCGGCTGCATTCAAACCAGCAACTGCACCATCACCCATCTGCGTGCATATATCGAGTTTTCAGCCTCACTGGCCGGCTTGGGCGGCGACACCTCCGAGCTGGTTACCACCCTGAATGAGATGGCCGAAAGCTCACCTGTCACCCTGACACAATCAATGCGCTATGACGGAGAGCTACCCGACTTAACCGCCGTTATTTTGCAAGATAAAACCGGCAATAGCGGCAGAGTGGCGGCGGCAGTGCTACTGGAGCGGCTGGGCAACCGCTTTTCAATCAGTGATGAACCTGGCCGTGCAGCACTGCGGCTGGTCATTAAGCGCATTCAGCAACTGGCTGCCTTACCCCTGCCAAGTGGGCACAGCAAACCTGATCCAGACCCGCTGCTCTACTCCGCCAGTAATTTGCAACAGAAGCTGGATAGTTGGCTGGCACAACTGGCACAGCAAATTGAGCAACAGCGTAGCGAAAACAGCGGCATGTTACTGAGTGATACCACCGAAAATGTGGCACAACTGCTGGGGGTCAGCGAGCAGGAGTTGGTGGATGTGGCACTGGCCGAGCTAAATGGCACCCTCGACAGTGGTCCAAGAGTCATACCCGACAATAAATACCGTCTCGCAGCGAATGCCTTACAAGCAGCGACAACGCTGCAAGGGGATGCCCGGTTGCGCCTGGGACTCAGGCTATTGCAAAACATGCCAGACCCCGCCACCACCGCAGAGGGTGACTACCGCATGGCGGCAATCGCTCAGCTTTCGCTGTTTATGCTGGAGAGCGCAGGCGAAGCACTGCCTGGAGCCGACCTTGAGCACATCAAACAATCACCACTGGGTAGCTTAGTGGTCACTCTGCTCACCCTCCCATTAGAAGCCAAACCGGTGAGCCGTCTATTTGAATACGCAGATACTCACCTACTCTCACCGCTGCTGGGTGATGGTGGCAATGCACTCAACTGCGATGATATCTACCCCTGCCTGCTACGTGGCGGGCTGCAAATCACCGCCAGTGTACTGGACAGCAGCCTACAAACCCTGCAACAGCAAAACAGTAGTGGACAACCAGCGCTGGCCTTTGATCTGCTCAACCAAATGGCCAATGACCTGAGCCAACTGGCAGAAGATAAACCGAATGATCCGGTCATTTTCTGGAGCGGCATGGCAGGTGAAGCGATGAAGATCAGCCTCAATCTAGCCGGTCGCGGAATTTCAGATAAAGAATTGATTATCAGCG
>JAKIVC010000049.1 GCA_021647245.1 Gammaproteobacteria bacterium | reverse complement strand
GCCATTTTGAGTCCATTTTTTTGATTGTTTGAGGCGAATATTGAGCATATTCAACGAAAATGATCGGAGAAATGGGCCTGAATGGCTTTTCCGCAGTAGATTCACCCTAAGTCCGACAGCCTCCTAGGCCAAGTGAGTGGAAACCTTGAATTTAACCCTCACCACTGACCCGATAACATCAAGATATTACAATCAAACTTCACACCCATTTAGGTTCCATGGTAAGTGCTCATTCACACGCTGTTTTAAGCAAGATGAGGTAGCCGTTGTCAACAGAAAAACCGAGTTATCAACACAATATTTTTTGTCTACCCTTTTTAACAATTTTGCAGGTACGCCACTGAAAACCCACGGTTGACTTGCATAACTCGATGATTTTACTGCCATTTTTATGGTGTCTGTTTTTTGATCAATTTAACAAAAGTGTAATAAAGACGGGCTTTTAAGGGGCCTTCACACAATCTATCCACAAAGTTATCCACAGGCTTTGTGGAAAACTAAATTTTATGTGTAAAGACGGGGGGTTAGCACCGACAAGTAAACCTGAATGTGCTCTTTTTAAATTGCGGGTGAAAGTATAATTAACTATTTTCAACCGCAGCAGCGAAGGAGGAGGGTTGTTTCAATACGCTATCGACAATTAAAAAACCAAAGGGAAAAATACCCGCTAGAAAGATTGCCAACCATTTGATAATCGACCACCCCTGCTGATGGCTGATCGAGAGTGATGCCACCATATAGATAAGAAACAGGGTGCCATGGGTAATCCCCGCATAGAAGACCGCTGAGTCGATACCAAACTGATATTTCAGCGGCATCGCAACGCCCAGTAAAACAATTAAAGAGATGCCTTCCACAAAACTAATGAGCCGGAAAATTTTCATATTTCTGATACACCACATGACTTAACCATGCTTTTATTTCGGTGCAGCCAGCGAATAACTTTAAATTTTTTGTGACTATTTTTTGCAACAGTAAAGCACCACAGTCCGCGCATTTACCATTTACCTTATAGGGTGAAACCCGCACAATAGAGGCTTACGCTGTTATTCACACCAAGAGATTTTATCATGCTCACATACCCCGACATCAATCCCATTGCTTTGGATCTCGGCCCCTTGAAGATTCACTGGTACGGGCTGATGTACCTCATCGGTTTTGCCATGGCGTGGGCGCTGGGTAACCTCCGGGCAAAACAGCCCAACTCGGGCTGGAATAAAGAGCAAGTCAGTGATTTGATCTTTTTCTGCGCCATCGGGCTGATTTTAGGTGCCCGCATAGGGTATGCACTGTTTTATGACTTTGAGGGATTAAGCGACAACCCACTCAATATTTTTCGTATCTGGGAAGGGGGCATGTCGTTCCATGGTGGCGCAATCGGCGTGATGGGCGGGGTGGCCTATTTCAGCCGAAAATATCACAAGCACTTTTTCAATGTAACCGACTACCTGGTACCGCTAGCACCACTGGGTATTTTTGCCGGGCGCACCGGTAACTTTATCAATGGTGAGCTATGGGGGCGCGTGACCGACTCGCCGCTGGGGATGATATTCCCTACTGGCGGCCCCTTACCGCGCCACCCTTCACAGCTTTATGAAGGAATACTAGAGGGCTTGGTACTCTTTGCCATTCTCTGGATATACACCAAAAAACCACGCCCCATGGCAGCCGCCTCCGGACTATTTTTAGCCGGTTACGGCAGCTTCCGCTTCTCAATAGAGTTTTTCCGCCAGCCCGATGTCCACCTCGGTTTTATCGCCTTCGAGTGGCTAACCATGGGAATGCTACTCTCCCTGCCGATGGTTGCCGCAGGCAGCGCATTAATGGCTTGGGCCTACTGGCGAGCAGGCAAACAGAAAGCCAAAAAAACATAACCCCACACTGGGGTCAGAGTAAAAAATAGCCTGTTTTTTACTCTGACCCCGCTCTGAATAGTTTGCGATAGTTTTGGCAACGCAACTCCGGGCTGGTGCCAAGAGCCTCATAAAGCGGGTGGTGCTGTAGGTAGGGGTTATTCTCTGCCAAACCGTGACAGCGGGCACTGGACCACGGGTACTCGCTTGGTCTGGCAACCATGCCCGCACGTACTGAGTTGAGTTCAATATAGCGATAACACGCTAACAGGTAGAGATCAGTCTGTATCACTTCAGAGTGGTAGCGCCCTCCCCATAGCGTGCCACTGCGGCCATGATGATAGTTGAAATATCTCACATAGCGACGGTCAATATGCTGCATAAAGCGTGACATGCCACCATCATTCCGAGTGGATATCAGCAGATGGACATGATTCCCCATCAATACATAAGCGTGAACGGCAACTTCATATTTCTCTGCGGCCAACTGCATACAGGTAAGATAAAATATGTAATCCTGCTCGTCTAAAAAGCTGGCAGAACGGTTATGTCCGCGTTGGGTAATGTGGTAACAGAGACCTGCCATATCAACTCTTGGCTTCCTTGCCATTATGTACTTCTCCTTGAACTTTACTCTGACCCCAGTGTGATAATCGCATTGGCGGCAGTGCCTGCCACGTGGTGGGGGTAGTAGCGTTTTGTGGCTACTTTTGTGGTTAATTCCGCTTCGTTCAACGGCTGTTTTTGCCACTGCTGCTGGTATTCCGCTTCTGCGCTTTTACGCGCCCGAAACAGTGCCATTTGCACTCGGCTATAGACATTAACTGCCCCATCGCCACTGGTCTCTACTGCCAGAAAGTTAGCCTCGGGATAGTGCGCCATCACCAGGGGTTGAATGCCGTCGGAGACAGAAGAGGAGGGCATACAGCCGAACGGCTTTACGCTGAGCACTAGGTGGTGTTTTTTGTCACGGAAAGATTGAATCAGCTTAGCGACTTCCATATGCCCTTCCCCACCACGCAGCTGGCTGGGGTAGTAATGTTCACTGGTTTTAGCCAGTTGATCCATGTCGGTGAGTGTGTAGTGGGCCAAGCCCAGTTTTTTGGCGATATATTGGAAATAGCCACCCAACATGCGCGCCGCCAGCTGCAATTTAAGCTGCTTTATACCCCCCGCCCATCGGCCATGTTGCCCGGCTCGGGTCTCTTCTGCATGACGGGCACGCTCTGCCCATATGAGGTAGAGAAACCAGGCGGCAATTGGCTGGACTTCACACTCAGCACCTTCGCTCTCAAGGAAGCGCTGTAGCCGGTAGTTGCCTTCACCTTCGGTGGTCATCGCCCAAAACTCACCAATCAGCGATACTTTTGGTTTGGCCTGCAACAGGTTTAACTCGACACCATCAAGCCACTTTTTGCTCTGTTTTAATGCCCTTGCAAGCCCTTTGCGCTGGGCAATTGCTCGGCCGATCAGGGCAATGCTCTCTGCTTGCGCCTGATCGGTTTCACCCTCATTCACTTCATAGGGTCGCATACGATAGCCCAGCGCATTAATAGCATCGGCGATGATCAGGGCGCGTAACAGCGCAAGGGAAAGTCGCTTGCTGAGTGGAAAGGCCAGTGGTTCGTTGCTAACACTCTTTTCAGTCTGAAAGGACATCACCCGGAAACCTTCAAACCCGGCATCTCGCAGTGCCTTACGATACTCCGTCACATACATGCCAAAACGGCAGGGGCCACAGGTGGAGGCGGTGACGAAGATGTAATTTTCTACAATTTCACGGGAGCTTAATCCCTGTTGGTCACGCAGGGTTTGCAAATAGTGAACCAGGCTACCAACGGTGAAGTAGGTGGGATTACACTGTCCGCGGTTACCGAACTCTTTACCGCATTGCAGTGCTTTGTTGTCGGGCGTTGGCAGTGCCTGAGCATGGTAGCCACTCCCCTTGAGGGTAGCCAGCAGGAGTTGGTCGTGGGCGTTTGTCAGGCCACCAAACAGTACCGTATCGCGGCGCTTATCAAAGGGGATTATCGATTGAAGCCCAGCATCGTGCCAATGAACAGGCTTTTGAGAAAGCCCCAATTGTTCGCTTTGTTGCGCTTCATATTGTTGCAGCTGCTGCTCAATTTTACTGCTTTCCATGCTCTCTCTCTCTATTATTAAGCGGCGTTTTTTGCTCTTCGGGCTGAAGAGCTGCACGGGCAATCAATCTATTTTTCTCACTCTCCAGATCTTCATTGAAGTGATCGTGCGCCAGATCGGATGGTGCGGGTGTCGCCAGCTGCTGGCGCTTATGAAAAACCCGTTTTGTCAGCTTGGCTTCTTGTGCCGCTTGCTGCTCTAATTGACGACAATAATTTTCCAGGGTGTGGGCAAAGGTGCGAATACGAATATTGATGGAGCCACTCGGTTTGTTAGCATCAATATCATGCAGTGCAAAGTAAGGGGTGTTGCTGTTATTGATAATGCGTTCGATCAACCCATAACTGGGTGCGTCATGCCCGCATTTAAAGCTGGATAGATCGATCACGGCAATATTGTTATGGCGCGCGGCAAACTTAGCTGCCCACACTTTTTGTGCACTGTTGCTGGCATAATTTTCTGGCCATACATCGTTAATATCCAGCACATCCTTAATTCGGCCACTGGCAATATCGTCACCAAAATAACGCTGAAGAAACGCACTGGAACGGGGCAGTGATCTAATCGAGAGAATCGGGTAACCGAGCGCCTGGAATGCTTCCAGCAACTCGTGATTCAGCCCCGGATCGCTGTGGTAGGGGCGCGCCAACAGCAGTAACACCACTTGATGATCTCGTTTGACACGGTGCAAAACTTTTTCCGCTCGCTTTTGCAGCTCAGCATCACAGTGTTGCATGGCGGCTAACCCCTGCGCCACCGCCCAATCGCTCTCATGACGTGCCAGCGCCAGTGGCTCAACAAAGGTGTCGAACAGCTGCTGCTTGAGCAGTCTCTCATTTTGCATATCAATCACATCACTGAGATAGCTTACCCCTGCATCAGCAAATAGATCTCGAGCCTTGGTAAAGGCGGCATTAGCCACACTGGGCGTCCCCGCTACTACTGGGCAACTGCTACTGCCACGGCTATGGGGGCTCTGTTGTGGCAACTGGGTAATGGCGGGAAACCAGATCAGGTGCAGTGGTTTTCGTTGATGATGTTTATTCAGCAGGTTGTGGATATGCGCCAATGATACTTTAGCGGGAAAGCAGGGATCAATTGATCCATAGCGACTCCCTTCATCCCACAGCCGCTCCGAACTCTGATCCGAAAACTGGATCTGCTGCGGCTTAATACCCAGCGCTTCCAGGTAGCCACGCATAAAAGGGGCGATGGTGTAGATATTCAAGACACGGGGAATACCGATACGAAGCTGATCACGATCAACCACTTTTGCGCTTTTGGGCGGCTTTTTCAGGCGCTGCCACCACTGGGGTCTGATGATGGGTGGCTGTGTCACTTGGTAAAAACGACTAAACAGCAGTCGTGACTCATAATCGACCAAGTTGGGATAATCGCTCTTCAATTTACGCCGTAGCTTAGCTAGGCTCACCACTTGCTCTTTCGACTCTACCTGACCCTTTTCGCAGGCAAAGCCGGTGATGTGACGCACCGGCTGGGGTTGCTGTGGTACCTCTATATCAATAAAAGTGCGTGAGCAGAGATTGTCACAGAAACGGCAACGGGTCTCTTCACTGGTTTGTGCGCTAAAGCTGAGTTGCAGGCTGTTTTGAATGCCAATAAAGTCGGAGTAACCTTTTTCTTTAACCTGTTTAATCGCTTCCAGTGCTGCACCAATTGCGCCACACTCGCCCGTGTGGGGGTGTACTTTCACTTCGGCATCGGGCACCCGCTGTTTAATGTAATCGACCTGCGCCTTAACCGCCGCCAGATTGTGCTGGGTGCCCCCCTGTAGGACGAATTTACGTCCGAATGCGGCCAACCGTGGCACCTGCACCACATATTGCCAAATATTTTTCGGCAGCACTTGGCATAGCCCCGCAAAGAGTTCTTCGCGGCGGTAACCCTCTTTTTGAAAGTTAACCCGATCGCTGTCTAGAAACACTGCGCAGCCGTAGCTGAATTCAGGGGCAGACTCCGCAGAGAAGGCGACTTCGGCAAATTTTTCTAGCGGCACACCAAACTGCTGCGCCATCGCCTGTAGCAACATGCCGTTACCAGCAGAACACTGGTTGGAGAGTTTGAAGTGGTCAATTTCTCCATTTTTCATAAACAGCACCTTGATATCCTGGCCACCAATATCACAAATTACATCAATATCATCACCACAATAGTGCTGGGCACTGCGCAAATGGGCGATGGTCTCCACCACATTAGCATCGGTAGATAGCGCCTTCTGCAACACGTCACCCGCATAACCGGTGACGCCACACCCTTTAATATTGAGGGTGGCTCCCTGCCGGGTAATATGCTGATTCAACTCCATTAAGAGTGCTTTGCTATCCTCGATGGGATTACCCTTGGAGAGCAAGTAAGCCTTGCTGATCAGCACACCCTGCTCATCCATCAGTACTGCTTTAGATGAGGTGGAGCCACCATCAATCCCAACATAAGCATTTACACTCTCACCTGATTTAAGGGGACGAGGCTGAAAGTGCAGTCGGCGATACTCATCCAGAAATTGACTCAGTTCAGCTTGGCTTTGCCACAACCCCTGCTGCAACCGGCTGCGATTCAGTTTTGATGCGCCATTCTGCAGGTACTCCTGTAACGCCTCTGCACCCGCATAGTAACGCGTTTCACCCGTCTCACCCACGCCAAACACCACCGCGCCATAAGCCGCATAATACTGCGCATTTTCCGGCACATGAATCAGCCGCTCCAGCGGGCCATCGGGTAACACCAGTTGGTGCTCGTGCCACACCTCCACAATACGGGTACGCCAACATTTTTGCAGAAAAGGGAGGTAGGTGTTTGGGCCACCCAGTAGCAAGACATTAGGCTGCAGAATATTCCCCCGGGTCAACACCGAGAGGTTCTGCATCACAATGGCATCCGCCAAGGAGTTGAGAATCTCTTCAGCAGGGACACCGGACTTTATCAGGTTCACCACATCCGTCTCGGCAAAGACACCGCACTTGGCTGCCACCGGGTGAATTTTATCGGGGAGGTGGGGGATATTGGCCACATCAGATGGGGAGATGCCGACTTTCATCATGCACTTATCCAGCGTTGCACCCGTGCCCGAGGCGCACTTGTCGTTCATTGAGGTAATGACCTGGCGCTCTGGGCTGCCAGCAGCCCCTTTAAAGTGGATGATTTTGGCATCCTGGCCGCCCAGCTCCACTACGCTGCGCACATCCGGGTGCAGATATTCCACCGCCAGAGTAACGGCATTCACCTCTTGAATAAAACGCGCACCCAGCGGCTTTGCTAATGGCGTGCCACCTGAGCCGGTAATATAGGCGGGAACTTGATCCAGCGTTAGTGCCGGGAAATCATCTTCCAGTTGTTGCAGTAATCCCAGTAGCTTGAGTGCTTGCTGCCCCTCATGACGCTGGTAAGCAGACCAGCGAATATCCATATCGCCACTCACCAATACCAGCTTTACGGTAGTGGAACCCACGTCGATACCAATATGAAAAGATTGATCCTGTTGCAAGGCAGACTCCCGCTCATCTATATGAAGAGTAGAGTAAAGGGCTATGGGATAAGAGTAAATAGAATAGAAAGCCCTAATCCCCAGATAGAGGCGCGAGATGATGTGTAAGAGTTTGGTTTCACAGTGAAACTAAAAATATTAGTCGCGCCCGCAGGTTCGGCGGCTATTTTTTGTTTTGCTGTGGAATCAAGCGCTTGTGCAGCGTGCGTGTTTCTATCGGGGGATGAGGAGAATAGAGCGGGGGTGTAAGATAAGGAGACGCAGCAGGGGCTTAGCGCGTGCCGCCGTGCAGTGCCACCTGTTGTGCACCCAGAAGCCCCACTCGAGGCTCCATCACTACCTTGATTGGGAATTTTTTCATTAATGCCGCCATCGGTGCTTTATCACTATAAGCGGCCATAAACCCGCCCTGTTTAATCCGCTCAATTAACTTCGGGGCTATTCCTCCGGCGATATACAAGCCACCGTAAGGAAGTGTATTCAGTGCATGATTGCCCACTTGGGAGGCGTAAATTTTAAGAAACAGGTCAAGCGCTTGATTAGCCAATGTGTCGCCGCTTTCGAGTGCAAACTGGGCGATAACCGCAGCCACACCCTGCTGCGCCATTGCCCGTGCCATTTTCTGTGATAACAGCTCTGGGTTGCGCTCACACAAAAAGTTAAAGATACTCACCAACCCATTGCCGGACACAAGGTGCTCGTAAGTAGTGCGATAGGCGTTAAGTCGCATAAACTGCAATAATTCGACCTGCAATTCGTCGGTGGGCGCAAAGTCCACATGCCCCCCCTCAGTAGCCAGCACCTGGTAATGCTCTCCACCCCACACCATAAAGGCCTGCCCTAAGCCAGTGCCTGCGCCAATCAATGCGCGCACACCCTGTGGCCGCTCATCACCCGTTTGAAGGGTCTCAAACGCCTCATCAGGCAATACTGAAATACCGTAACCCACCGCCTGAAAGTCATTAATTAACACCACACTAGGGATCGAAAATTGCTGTTGCAGTTGTTGGCTATCCAGCTGCCATGGCAGATTGGTCACACAGGCTCTGTGGCCATCCACCGGACCGGCAACACCAAAACAGGCCACGGCAACAGGGTGTTGGCAGTGGCTCATAAAATCGGTTAGCAGCTGCTCAAAGCTGGCATAGTTAGCGCTTACATACTGTTGCTCCAGTACTGTTTTGCCCCCATGACTCATTTGCAACAGAACCTTGGTTCCTCCAATATCACCTGCAAGCGTACTCATTCAATGAGCCGCTTAGGCAGCTTTGCGGCGGCCGCTTGATCCAGGAGCCAGTTTAAAATACCTTTAGGCTTCACGCTCTGTATTGGATAACACCCTTCGGGGGCACTCACCAACACCTCTTCAAGCCGTGCCGCTTTATTTGCACCCGCAACCAGCACCATCACCTGACGAGCATTATTAATGACAGGGTAAGTCAAGGTGATGCGCTGGGTATTCATCTGTGGAACCGTATGTGCAACCACGGCTTTCTTCTTTTCAGTGAGGGCTGCGGTGCCGGGGAAGAGTGACGCGGTGTGTCCATCATCCCCCATACCCAGCAATATCAGGTCAAATTGAGGTAAGCCATTGCTAATTGGTAATGCCTGTAACAACCCGGCATAATCTGCTGCTGATTGCGCTAAATCTGTCCGCTCACCCTCCATGCGGTGAATCTGGCTTTCAGGGATCGCTAACTTATCAAGGAAGGCTTCTCTCGCCATGCGGTAGTTGCTCTCGGGGTGCTCAGGGGAGACAGTGCGCTCATCACCAAAATAGATATGCACTTTCTGCCAATCAATTTGCTGCTTATACGCATCGCTGGCCAAGTGTTGGTAGAGCCGTTTGGGTGTCCCGCCGCCAGAGAGTGCGATATAGAAAGCACCTTGAATTTCAATGGCCTGGTTCGCTGCCAACACCACTAGTTCAGCTGCCGCCAGACTAACCGCTTCCACATCGCTCAATACGTGAATCATCGTTCCCATTCAGCTGCTCCACTGCCATTCAAAGAGTACTTACTTATTGCTTTCAGGAACCGGACTAACAAGTAGCCTCGTACCCTTGAAGAAATTTCGGTAGAATCAGCGGATTGTTTAATCTTTTCTATCTCACGACGGCCTGTTTATATGCACATCAATAAAAGCCTGCTCACCAATATCGTAGCGATCGCTCTGATTATCACCGGTATTTACGCCCCGCTGTATGGAGAATACATTCTCGCTATTGGCATTTTTGCACTCTCAGGGGCGCTGACTAACTGGCTAGCTATTTATATGCTCTTTGAGAAGATACCACTCTTATACGGCTCCGGTGTTATACCCAACCGTTTCATGGAGTTTAAGCAGGTGATTAAGCAGACCATCATGGAGCAGTTTTTCACCCCAGAGAATATCCAGCGCTTTATCGCCCAGGAGGAGTCAAATAACAAGCAGCTACTCGACCTGGAGCCTCTGCTAAAGGTGGTCGATTACGATCATATTTTTGATAACCTGGTGGATGCCATCATGAACTCCTCTTTCGGCAGTATGCTGGGGATGATGGGCGGTGCATCGTCGCTGGATAGTTTAAAAGAGCCCGTAACCCTAAAGCTTCAAGAGTCGCTGCGCACGATCACCCAGAGTGAAACTTTTCACACAGTGCTGCACGCCAGCCTGAACAACCAACAACTGGGGAATGATATTACCCGCAGCATTGAGCGTATTGTTGATCAACGTCTGGATGAATTGAGCCCCCAACAAGTAAAAGAGATTGTACAACGCATTATTCGCGAACACCTTGGCTGGCTGGTGGTTTGGGGCGGGGTATTTGGTGGTTTGATCGGCCTGTTATTCAGCCTCACTACGGATGTAGTATAGATAATGACCCGCATTTTTCTGATTATTCCACTCTTGATTGCGCTCTATTTTGGCCTGCGCTGGTTTGCCCGCGCCAAGGTGGATGATGCTAAACGTGCCATTCAGGTTGTCATCTTTACCCTTGTGCTGGCACTGGTTCTGTTTCTGGTTGTTAGCGGAAAATTAAGCTGGCTGTTTGCCGCCGCCGTTGCCGCCTATCCCATTATCCAGCGAATATGGAGTGGCTGGCGTATTTTTCGCTGGTTAAAGGCTCGCAAGCAGCAACAAAACGGGCAAGATGCACCCGCCGCCAAACCCAACCGTGGCGGTATGAGTGCCGAGACCGCCTACGCCACACTCAAGCCCAAGCCGGGGGCTAGCCGCGAAGAGGTGATCGCAGCTCACCGCACCTTAATGAGCAAAGCCCATCCTGACCGAGGCGGTAGCGACCAACAAGCGCAGCAACTCAATGCGGCAAAGGCATTTTTAATCGAACAGATGGGTCGTCACTCATCCTAAAGTAACTCTCGTCACAATCGAGTATCACTCTGAAAAAAAGCATCCGTCAGTTGCTTGAGCATAAACCCGTCATCGCTCCCCGCCAACTCACGAATAGAGTGCATGGCAAAGGTAGGCACCCCAATATCCAATGTTTTCACCCCCATTTCTGCGCTGATAACCGGCCCAATGGTGCTACCGCAGCCCATGTCAGTGCGGGTGACAAACGACTGCAGTGGTACCCCAGCCTGCTCAGCCAGCAAGCGTATCAACGCCGAGGTTGCGCTGCTAGTGGCATAGCGCTGATTGGCGTTGATTTTTATCACTGGCCCCCGGTTGAGCAGTGGCCCATGATTCTCATCATGTTTATCAACATAGTTAGGGTGAATACCGTGAGCATTATCAGCCGAGATCAGCACTGAACGATCCATGATGCGCGTCAACGTCTCGTTATCACCACAAACACGCTCCAGAACCGAGCGCAGAAAAGGCCCTTGTGCGCCACAACAAGAGGCGCTTCCCACCTCTTCGTGGTCGGTACAAATCAACATACTGCTGTGCCGGGTACCTGCACCCAATAAGCTTTGCAGCCCCACATAACAGCTCAGTAGATTATCCAGCCGGGCACTGGCGATGAATTGTTGCTCCAACCCCACAAAGCCCGGTGGCTGGGTATCATAGAAGTAGAGTTCATGATCAAGCACTTTCTCAACATCGCCATACGCTTTCTGCTCAATCAAGTGCGCTAATAACAGGTCATTAAAGCAAGGATCGCTCTCCTCACTACCCATTTGAGCAACCAAAGGAGGCAGGTGCAGCTGTGCATTAATGGTGCGCTCTTTATTCGCCGTGCGATCAAGATGAATTGCCAAGCTAGGTATCACCGCAATCGGCTGTTTGAAGTCAATAATAGCGTGCTCAATACTCCCCGCTTTGCTCAGGTAGCTCACCCTGCCTGCCAGTGACAAGTCACGGTCAAACCACGGATTCAGCAATGCACTCCCATACACCTCCACACCCAACTGATAATAGCCTTTTACTACTTTATCCGGTTGCGGCTTTACCTTTAAACAGGGGCTGTCGGTGTGAGCACCCAACATCCGGAAACCATCTTTCAGCAGATCCTCCTCACCGATAATAAAGGCAATCAACGATGAGTCATTACGAACGACGACATACCTCCCCGGCTCACCAAACTGCCAGGCATCGGCCTCATACAGCCGCAAAAACCCAGCATCCACCAATAGATCCAACATACCGAGAGTGGCATGAAACGGAGTCGGTGCCCCGCCAACAAATGAGAACAGCCCCTTATTAAAGGTATCTTTATCCACGAGTAAATCCTTTCTTAGATTCAATCAATAAGTACATAGAGACCTTTGCACGAGGGGGAGCAGTTGTTAGTAAGCTGATTCTTCTAGAGACCACGTTTATTTACTTTTCTTCAAAGACCTACCCGCTTTAAACCGGCTATCCCAAAACGGAACTTCCATTCGTTGCTTGCCGTGCCTCATCAACTAGCCCTGGCTCCAGATTGCCTCGAAGCAATTCACGATAGCTCACTTGCCTCGCTGCTTCCGCAACCCTCAGAGGCTCTGCAGTGGTCTAATTAGAGCAGGACACATAGTGAAAGACAATTAAGAGTCCAACATTGAGGTATTTCGCATGGGACAAAAAAGAAGTTATAAGGCGTAATGTGCGAAGGTGTGCTGGACACAACCAAGTGGATTCGACGAAGCGCTTAGTCTAGACGCTCATCGCTAGAGTCAAGCGGCTATACACCACTTAGTTGTAATCTACCTTCCATTAAAAGTGTCGGAATTTATTACAAATCGTGAGCCACCCCACAAAAAAATAAAATCACTCCCTTGTTTTTAAAGAGAATTTTAAATATGGCACGAAAAAAGCATACAACTGATTGCTCAACAAAAATTAATATGGAGAAAGTAACTAATGAACATCAAACAACTACTACCCGTTGCACTCATCGGCCTACTGGGCACAGTAGGCACAGCATCTGCAGCACCTATGACGTTTAATTTTGATACTAACGTACCTGGAATTTACAATGCAACAGGCTTCACACAAACTCAAATGGGAACTACGGTTGCTGTAACAGGAACTGGTGACCTTTACAATACACGCCAAGGCATTGGTGTTGGCTCAGACGCATTGACTTCGTCAAATGAGAGTATTTCATTCACCTTCACACCTAACGCAGTATCACTGCTAAGCGGCCTTGTATTTGAGTCGGCTAGCGCAATGACAAGTGCTGACTTCGCACTATATGGCGATGGAGTACTGCTTGATAATTACACGTTTACCAACCAATGGGCAGCGGGTAATGGCCAGTCATACTTCAACTCTATAACCTTCGACAACTGGTCCGCAACCACCTTCAACTTTGCTGGCATGAGCGACAATGGTTTCAGAATTAAATACCTGACTGTTGATGTTCCAGAGCCAGGCATGGTTGCCATGTTAGGCCTAGGTCTTCTTATGGCTGGTGTTGCGACTCGTCGCCGCCGTAAGTCGTAAGTCTACTTACACTTATCGCCCAGAAAACCCCACTTTACCGTGGGGTTTTTTATTACCAACGCCTACTCCCCAAAATAAATCACCACCCAGCAACCCTCGCCAGCACTAAAAACACCACAACTTATTCGCAATAGCCCCCCCCCAAACCCCCAGGTAAAATTTTACTCGAGCTCCAAGAACCGCTACCCCCCGCTCTTTCAACTTTTAATTACTGACCGCCACTATGCGCGCGACTAATTAACTCAGTCAAAGACCGTTTTTCAGTAGCCGTGTTCAGTTAGCCATTTCGAACGAACCCAGGTGCCTCTTTTTTCTACTCTGCTCAAGTTATGCACTTATTGGTTGAATCTAAGGGGTAAAAAGAGTGGGATACCCCTACTATTTATGGCAGTCTCAGGGGCGCTCCAGTATAAAACAGATACACCGAGGAACAGCAACGTGACCCAGCCCTCATATTTCCATCATGTCTCGACATTCACCGCTAAAAGCGTGCGGTGCATCAAAGTTTGAGTGTCTGCAGCTCGAGTATAGTGAGCCACATGACGCTGACCTGTTCAGTAGCAAAACCTGCTTTACATACTTCATGCAGAGCACTTACAACCCAGTTAATCGCATATGCTATAGATGCGAAACAGGCATACAGGTGACAAACGATGATTTATTCAAAAATACTGGCTAAGTTTATACTCTCCGCATTAACCCTGTCTCTATTGGCAGCGTGTAGTGGTGAAGATAGCGGCTCAAGTGTACCTCAAGATGACAGTACTGAAACGGTCTTCATGGATCTCAGTGGTAGTGTTGGTGATGGCCCCATTACTGGCGCGACCATTACGTTTGAAGGGACCAATGGCCTTAACGAAAATCAGGCCACCAGTGATGGAAGTGCCACCTACCAAGCCAGTTTGGAGCTAAGCACGAGTCAATTTCCGTTGGTTATCAAAGCGACCGGGGGCATTGATCTAGTGACCAATGGCGCGCCTGATTTCACACTGTACTCCGTTGTCGTTAGCCACACACAGCAGCGTATTTCCAACATCAACCCGCACTCCACACTCATTACCCGAACCGCACAGTATTTGCCGGACGGGATTAACAGCGAAAACATCTCTAGCGCACAAGAGACTGTGCTGCACATATTTTCTTTTGGGCTCGACCCCCGGATTGACCCCATCGAGACTCCAATTACGGCGGACAATGCGGCTAACATCAGTAAGTCGAGTGAAATTCTAGGCGAAATGGTTCGACGCATACGGGATACGCTGATTGCGGCTGGAACTAATGTCACAGGCGATGATGTTGTTGATGCACTTGCCGCCGACTTGGTTGATGGCAAGCTTGATGGTCTGGGCGCTGCAAACGCCAGCAAACGTATCGCTGCACTTGCCAGCTTTGTATCTGGCCAGGTGCTACTGGAAGCAGCCGCCAATCGCCTCGTTGTTAATAATGTGGTCGCCACAGCGGCAATGGATGCGGCAATCATAGCAACCCGCCCCCGTGCAACCCAGCTCACAGGCAATGTAATGGTTACCGCTGAAATGCTTGCGCAAATTAAAGCATTGGCCAATTCAGCCGAATCACTCGCCCCTTTGCCCGCACTGGAAAATATTATTAATCAACTTTCTACACTGTCTGGGGATCAACAGCCCAGCGAATTCGTCCGCTTATTCCCTCTTGAAATTAGCGGAGCGTTTGCAAATATAATCCAACAAGCCGCATCGGAGACAGAAGCTGAGCTGGATACCATGAATAGCGCGGTTAATTTAGAGACCAGACCCAACGAGCCAGGTCGCTTTGAGTTTGGCGCTGCTAGCTACTCGGTTAACGAGAATGGGGGTACTGTTTCAATTACCATTAACCGTGTAGGCGGTAGTGATGGTGCCGTCAGCGTCAACTGGCGGACACAAGATGCAACAGCAACTTCAAATCAAGATTTCGAGCGTATCAATTGGGTATCACTCACCTTTGCCGATGGCGAAACCTCTCGAGTTGAGACGATCACCATCGTAAATGATGATGCGGTAGAAGCTGATGAACGCTTCAATATTGAGCTGGGCAATCCAGCCGGTGGTGCGTCACTCGGTGTACTGACAACCACTGCGGTTACCATTACCAATGATGACAGTGCCCCGCCCACACAGCCAGGTCGCTTTGAGTTTGGCGCTGCTAGCTACTCAGTTAGTGAGAGTGGCGGTTCCGTATCAATCACCATTAACCGTGTAGGCGGTAGTGATGGTGCCGTCAGCGTCAACTGGCGGACACAAGATGCAACAGCAACTTCAAATCAAGATTTCGAGCGTATCAATTGGGTATCACTCACCTTTGCCGATGGCG
>JAKIVC010000048.1 GCA_021647245.1 Gammaproteobacteria bacterium | reverse complement strand
TTGGCGCTTTACGACAGAAGATGCACGAATAAAACTGAAGCAACTTTATCCGTGCATCACTCATGACAAGTGTTAATTAATGATGGCAATTCCGTATTAGGCAATATCACCTTGGAGGAGTACTAGGTGCTTTTGCCATCACCGCCCAAGATAAGTGCCACTGCGACATGTCGCCCTTCTGCCGTTAGAATGTTGTAGGTGCGGCAGGCGGCACCGATATCCATATACTCCACGCCAACACCTTGTTGCAATATTGCCTCAGCGCAGTGGGGGGATGGAAAACTCAGCTTATCACCGGTACCCACCAAAATAACTTCTGGTTCGAGTGAGAGCACCTTTTCCAAGTGTTCGGCTTTAAGTGCTTCTATATTCTCGACTGGCCACTCTTCAATGAGCGTTGCACCCATAATGACGGCGCTACGAGTGAGTTGCTGCTGGTTGATGATGGGTTTTTCATCTTCATCACGCTCAGTGATCGGATGGACGATATCGACACACCCCTGTTGGTAACGTCGAATAGTAATAGCTGCGAGGTTGGTCTCTTGATGAATCTGCATGAATTAACCTGAATTGTTGGATTTTTATGCTGAGAGCACCATGTTAAACTGTGATAACCCGGTTATCTAGGTTAAAATCTATCGTTTTACCCAAAATCATCTATGAGTTGGGCTGTAATCTCATTTTTTCCTTCGTCGCAATGCTTTATTGGGGGGTTAATGAGGGTGGGTTTCAGCCAGCTCACTCGGGTATTTAATAAAATTGCAAAATCAGCGTGCGGCGTGGCGGTCACCCAAGCCCACAAAAACAATCACTCATAATTATTTTTAATATCGAGTTAAGCCATTGATGGACGAATTTTCAAGAATTAAAAGATTGCCTCCTTATGTATTCAATATTGTGGGCGACTTGAAGGCGCAGGCCCGTGCTCGCGGTGAAGATATTATTGACTTTGGCATGGGTAACCCCGATCAACCCACCCCACCCCACATTGTGGATAAGCTGGTTGAGGTGGCGCAGCGGAGTGATACACATCGTTATTCGGTCTCGAAAGGGATTCCGCGCCTGCGGCGAGCCATCTGCAACTGGTATAAAAACCGTTATGATGTGGATCTGGATCCGGAGACAGAGTCCATTGTCACCATCGGCTCCAAAGAGGGGTTAGCACACCTTGCCCTAGCTACAATGGGGCCAGGTGATGCGGTGTTAGTACCCAACCCTTCATACCCCATTCACCCTTATGGCTTTGTGATTGCGGGTGCAGATATTCGACACGTACCGATGACACCTGATGTCAATTTTTTTGATGCGTTGGAGAAGGCGATAAAGGACTGCTATCCAAAGCCAAAAATGCTGGTACTCAACTTCCCCGGCAATCCAACGACTCAGTGTGTGGAGTTGGAGTTTTTCGAAAAAGTTGTGGCGATCGCCAAAGAACAGGGGATCTGGATAGTTCAGGATCTGGCCTATGCGGATATTGTGTTTGATGGTTATAAAGCGCCCTCAATTATGCAGGTTGAAGGGGCAAAAGAGGTTGCTGTTGAGTTTTTTACCCTATCAAAAAGCTACAATATGCCGGGCTGGCGGGTTGGCTTTATGGTGGGTAACCCCACCCTAGTGGGGGCGCTATCGCGTATGAAGTCCTACCTAGATTACGGCATGTTTACCCCGGTACAAGTGGCGGCCATCGAAGCACTCGAAGGCCCGCAAGAGTGCGTGCAGGAGATTTGTGATACTTATCGCCTGCGCCGCGATGTATTGTGTGAGGGTCTTAACAGCATTGGTTGGAGGGTAGAAAAACCGAAGGCAACCATGTTTGTCTGGGCACCGATTCCTGATAAGTATAAACAGATGGGATCGCTGGAGTTTTCCAAAAAGTTACTGGAAGAGGCTAAAGTAGCGGTCTCACCGGGGGTCGGTTTTGGTGAATATGGCGATGACCATGTGCGCTTTGGGCTGATTGAGAATGAACACCGTACTCGCCAGGCCGTGCGAGGAATTCGTGATATGTTTCGTAAAGATGGACTGATTGATGATTAATCTTGATCTGGACAAATTATCCAGGCCAAACAAATAACAGCGTATGCCAAGTTTTGGTTAATGAGGAGGGGTTAGTGAGTCAGGTGAAGATAGGTCTGTTGGGGCTGGGTACTGTGGGCGGTGGTACCGTTAATATATTAAAACGGAATGCTGAGGAGATCAGCCGCCGTGCGGGCAAAGAGATTACCGTGGTACATGCAGCGGCACGTGATCTGGATAAGCCTCGCATTTGTGATACCACGGGTATTAAATTAACCACCAACCCGGCAGATGTGGTCAATGATCCGGAGGTTCAGATTGTTGTTGAGCTGATCGGTGGTGATAGTCTGGCTCGTGAACTGGTGTTGTCTGCCATTGCGCAGGGAAAGCATGTGGTAACGGCTAACAAGGCGTTGATTGCTAAACATGGAAATATTATTTTTGCGGCGGCAGAAGCAAAAGGGGTGACAGTGGCCTATGAGGCCGCTGTTGCCGGTGGTATCCCGATTATCAAGGCGGTGCGTGAGGGGTTGTCGGCAAATCGTATTGAGTGGTTGGCCGGTATTATTAATGGTACTGGCAATTTCATCCTCACCGAAATGCGCGATAACGGCACTGACTTTGCGGACGTTTTAGCCGAAGCACAGCGTCTGGGTTATGCCGAAGCCGATCCTACTTTCGATGTTGAAGGGATTGATGCGGCGCATAAGCTGACGATTCTCGCCTCGATTGCTTTTGGTATGCCGCTACAGTTTGATAAAGTCTACACCGAGGGCATTACTAAAATAACCCGTGAAGATGTTGAGTGTGCCGAGAAGCTAGGCTATCGCATTAAGCACTTAGGAATTTCGCGTCGCACTGAAAAGGGCGTTGAGCTGCGTGTGCATCCTACCCTTATTCCCGAACGTCGTCTGATTGCCAATGTTGATGGGGTGATGAATGCGGTGCTGGTGCAGGGCGATGCAGTTGGGCCTACCCTCTATTACGGCCCTGGCGCGGGAGCTGAGCCTACCGCGTCTGCGGTTATTGCTGATGTGGTTGACGTGGTGCGAACCTTGGATGCAGCCGTTGAGAGTCGTGTGCCTCACCTCGCCTTCCAGAGTGATGCAATGCGCGATATTGCTATTTTGGATATGGGCGAAGTAGAGACCAGTTACTACCTGAGAATCTGTGCGGCTGATCGACCCGGTGTATTGGCAGAGTTAACCCAAATTTTGGGTGACCGGGGTATTAGCATTGAGGCGATGATTCAGCAAGAGCCTGCTGAGGGCGAGTGTAATGCCAACATCATTATGCTGACTCACAAGGTACAAGAGAAGTGCATGAATGATGCGATTAACGCCATCGAGTCTCTGGCAGCTATTACTGGGGAAGTGATGCGTATTCGCATGGAATCATTGGGCTAAAGGTCTCTGAGCGTCAGTAGGAAATATGAGTCGTGCAAGGTGTTGCCATCTCAAGCGGCTGGACCTCATCACAGAAAAGATTAAAAGAGGAATATAGATATGCCATTTAATAGTCGCTATACGGGTTTGATAGATAAGTATCGTGACCGCTTGCCCGTCAACGATGACACTCGCCTGATCAGCCTGGGTGAAGGTAATACACCGCTGATCAAATTGAGCACCATCCCCCGTGAGTTGGGTAAAAATGTTGAAATATATGTTAAATACGAAGGGCTGAATCCGACGGGATCGTTTAAAGATCGTGGCATGACCATGGCCGTGACCAAGGCGGTTGAAGAGGGTGCCAAGGCGATTATTTGTGCCTCAACCGGTAATACGTCTGCGGCGGCTGCCGCGTATGCCGCCCGTGCGGGAATTACCGCATTTGTCTTGATACCCGAAGGGAAAATTGCGCTGGGTAAGCTCTCGCAAGCGATGATGCACGGTGCGGTGGTTATTCAGATTAAAGGTAACTTTGATGAGGGGATGCAGCTGGTTAAAGAGGTGGCTTCACACGCACCGGTTACCATCGTTAACTCGATTAACCCTTATCGCCTGGAAGGCCAAAAAACCGCCGCTTTTGAGATCATGGAAGAGCTGGGTGGGGCACCTGACTTCCACTGTCTGCCAGTGGGTAATGCCGGTAATATCACCGCGCATTGGATGGGTTATACCGAATATAAAGAGCACGGCATTGTGAATGCCACACCTCGTATGCTGGGCTATCAAGCCGCAGGTTCTGCCCCCTTTATGCGTGGTGAAATGGTTGATGTGCCTGAAACGGTTGCCACCGCAATTCGTATCGGCCATCCACAATCCTGGGATAAGGCGTGGCAGGTAAAAGAGGAGTCAAATGGCTGGTTTGATGAGTGTACAGATGAAGAGATTCTAGCGGCGCAGAAGCTGTTGGCAGAGAAAGAAGGGATTTTCTGCGAACCGGCATCAGCCACTTCATTAGCGGGTGCCATGCGTGATATTAAATCAGGGAAGATTCCACAGGGTAGCAAAATTGTCTGCACCTTAACGGGGCATGGTCTGAAAGATCCAGATACGGCAATTGCTCAGAGCAGCGCACCTATGATTACGACTGGCGCAACGCTGGAAGAGGTTAAAAAGGCTATTTTGGATAATATGTAGCGGCTTAAGGGTGTGTCCGGCGTAAGCCGGAACATGCCATCACGCCCCTCTTAACGGATTATCTCTCTTGGTGTTTATGCTGTGGAGCTGTTACGGCTGGTTTTTATAGGGCGAGTGTCAGGCGCCGGATTACTCAGCGGTGAGAGGCGATAGCCGATGCCATGTACAGTGTTTAGCATTGCGCCGTCAAAAGGTTTGTCGAGGGCATCCCGCAGGTAGTGTATGTGAGTGCGCAGTGAGCTACTGTCGGGTGGGTTGTCTCCCCACAGTGATCTCTCCAGCTCGGCATGTTTAACGACATGGGGCGCTTTGCGCATTAAAACCTCTAACAGCCGCAGGTTGGTAGAGGTGAGCTCAATACGTCTCTTCTCGCGGTACACTTCCATTGTCTCTGTATTAAGTGTCAAATTCCCCACCGAAAGCTCATGCTGACGAATGATTGATTTGGATTGCCGCTTGCAAAGAGCGTGTAGCCGCACAAACAGCTCTTCGAGCTCGAATGGTTTCACCAGATAGTCGTCCGCACCCTTACTAAAGCCGGTGAGTTTATCATCAAGGGTGCCTCGCCCGGTTAGCATCAGAATAGGTGTGGCTTTGTGGGCTTCGTTACGTAGTTTTGAGGTGATCTCCAAGCCATCGATACCGGGCAGGGTGAGGTCAATAATGAGCGCATCGTAGTCGTTAACAACAGCAAGGTGCAGGCCGGTAATGCCATCGCCTGCGGTATCGACCTGACTGCCTTTGATAGTGAGGTACTCTGAAAGCATATTTCTCAGGCTCTCATCATCCTCAATAACAAGCAGTTTCATTGGATTCATTTTTGTGCGCCATTTCTGAGTGATAATATGAAAATCGCAGTTGAGTTGCGATACCGGTGCTATTGTATACCAAGTAGTATATAAATTGGGGTATTAACTTACTTAAATCATCTACATCCCTGCCTGATTAACGAACCCCTGCACAATTACCAAACATGCCATGAAATATTTATAACAGATGGCACCACAAAGCGCTATTCGTTTGTAGTGCCCCCATCCTCCTGGGGATAGTGTAACTATTTTTCGTTGATTACAATATTGGCGCTATTGCGAAGGCTTTTAATGTAGTTTTGCACTCGCTGGCTAATCAGGTTGTTTTTCAACCCTTCACGCATGCTGTCAAAAGTGGGAGCCGGTTGTTTGCGCGTCTCTTCCAGCAGGATAATATGCCAGCCGAACTGTGTTTTGACGGGTTGATCACTGTATTGACCAGGCTTGAGGGTGATCAGCACATCGGAAAACTCAGGTATCATCTGCTCAGGCCGGAACCAGCCCAAAGAGCCACCCTCAGTGGCGGAAGGGCCAGTCGACTTCTCTTCGGCCAGCTTGGAGAAATCTTTTCCACTATCCAGTTCGCTGATAATGGCGGCGGCAGTCGCCTCGTTATCTAATAAAATGTGCCTGGCGCGGTATTCAAGATCGCTCTGTGTGGCGACATAGGCGTCATATTCGCTGCGTAGAGTGGCATCATCGATTTCACCTCCATCCTGGATGATTTTCTGAATGGTGTAGGCGGCCAGCAGGTTGCTTGTTTGCTCTTGTAGGGCTGCGGTGAACGACTCATCCTTATTGAAGCTGCGTTTGATGGCATCCTGAGTGATGAGCTCACGGTTGATCACCTCATCCAGAATCATCTGCTCAGGCAGTTGCTCCGCTTGCCCTTGTGATTGACGTATTTGGGCATAGGTGTTGAGCTGTTTGATGGTGACAGGGCTACCGTTGACCGTTGCAATGACATCGCCTTCACTGGCGTGAAGTGGCATGCTTAACAGTAGAGCGGTCGTGAAAATAACGCGATGGCTAATTAGTTTCATTTAAGATCCTTTTGTATCCATGGGTTAACTATTTATTATTCTGGTGCGCGGGCTTTGATGCTAATGGCGTGAATGTCACTTTCGAGCAACTCCGCCAAGGTAGTGTGGATCATGCGGTGGCGTTGAATCAGTGACTGCTCACGAAAGGCATCGGCAATGATTTTAATCGTAAAATGCCCTTTACCGCCAGCACTAGCATGGCCTGCGTGCTGGTGACTGTCATCAATCACTTCGAGCACACACGGTTTATAGGCGGCCTCTAGCGCGGCGGTGATGCGTTCGATACGGTTGCTCATGCTGGAAATACCTGTTTAAAGGGCTTTACGGTGACAGCGCTAAAAACACCTGCGGCTAAGTAGGGGTCGGTGGCGGCCCACGCTTTTGCTGCCTCGAGTGTCGGAAATTCAGCAACAATCAGGCTGCCAGTGAAGCCTGCTTCACCGGGGTCACTGCTATCGATAGCCGGGTGCGGGCCCGCTAAAATCAATCTCCCCTTATCCTGAAGGGCTTGCAAATGTGCCAAGTGGGCAGGGCGCGCCGATAGCCGCTGTTGCAATGTGTCGGGACGATCTTCAGCGATGATGGCGTAGAGCACCGCTCACTCCTCACTCTTAAGCGGCGGCGGCTCTTCTTTCAGGTATCGAGAGAGGTAGAGCCCCTGTGCAATCATGAAAACCACAGTTATTCCTAGCATTCCGAACAGTTTGAAATTGACCCATGTATCGGTGTCGTAGTTGAATGCAACGTAGATGTTGAGTGCGCCAGAGAGCAGGAAAAAAAGTATCCAGCTGATATTGATTCGGCTCCAGATTGTTTGGGGCAGGGTGAGGGCGCTACCCATGAGGCGCTGCATCACTGTTTTTTCACCAATGAAGTGACTTCCCAGCAGGACAGCGGCCAGCAGCCAGTTAATGACGGTCGGCTTCCACATGATAAACGCTTCATTTTGAAACAGTAGGGTCGCGCCACCAAACAGAACCAACATGCCGACGTTGATGTAGTGCATCTTTTCCAGCTTGCGGTACTTGCTATAAAAAAACGCTGCCTGAACGATTGCGGCAACAATAGCGACGGCTGTAGCGGTGTAGATGTCGTACATTTTGTAGACGACAAAGAAGAGAATGATGGGTAAAAAATCATTAAATAATTTCATCTTCAACCTGCTCTGTTGGGGGTGCCACCAAGCATTAATAAAGCCTGGTTAACCGGTATTTCGCATGCCTGCGGCAATGGCGTTGATTGAACGAAGTAACGGGCTAAGCCATACTTCACGCGCTTCATCTGATGTTGATTCATCGCGGTAGCGTTTAATCAGTGTCACCTGTATATGGTTTAACGGATCCAGGTAGGGGTTGCGGCGTGATAAAGAGAGTGCCAAGGAGGGGTTCTCTTCCATCAGGTATTCGTTGTTAGCCACTTGCAGTACGTTATCAGTGGTTAATTTCAGCTCATCACGGATCAATGTGTAGATCCGTTCACCGGTGGCGGGATCAATGCACAGTGTTGAATATTTCTTGGCGATAGCGGCATCAGCCTTGAAGAGTGCCATTTGTGTGTTGCTCATCAGTACGCGAAAAAAGGGCCACTGTTGGTACATTTCGTGTAGTTTCTTCTCACGGGCTTCATCACCTTGCGACCAGTTGCTGAGTGCGCTGCCAATGCCGAGCCATGCGGGCAGGGTTTGGCGCGATTGTGACCAGGCAAATACCCAGGCGATAGCACGTACTGAGCTTTTTGAACGATCACCTTTTTTCCGATGTGAGGGGCGCGAGCCTATATTCATCATCGCAATTTCACTCAGCGGTGTGGCTTCGTAGAAGTAGTCAAGAAAACCGGGCGTATGATCCGTTATTTCGCGGTAAGTCTGTTCGCCCATGATGGCGACTTCATCCATGATTTCGAGGTATTGCGAATTATCTTCGGCAGGCTTTTCAATCAGGCTGCGGCTCGCTTTTATCAGGCCGGTTACCCCCATGGTCAGCTCATACACCGCCGTCTCAACATTACTGTATTTGAATGACAGCACTTCACCTTGCTCAGTAAATTTAATTTCACCACCCACGGTGCCATTGGGTTGAGAGAGAATCGCCTCGTGGGTTGGGCCGCCACCACGGCCAACGGTACCGCCACGACCATGGAAGAGGCGGATTTGGATGTTGCGCGCCGCCGCCAGTGTGGTGATCTGTTTTTGTGCCTTGTAGAGGCTCCAGGCGGAGGAGAGAATGCCGCCATCTTTACAAGAATCGGAATACCCCAGCATCACCTCTTGCAAGTTGCCCGAGGCTTTGAGTAACTCACCATACACACTATTATTAAGCAGCTTTTCCATGACCGGTTCGATGTGTTTGAGGTCTTCGATGGTTTCAAACAGTGGGCCGACTTGTAAATCACAAAAAGCATTGCCATCTCGGTAGCCTGTCAGCCCCGCCAAGTGTGCAAGATACATCACCTCCATGATGTGGGAGGCTTGGTGTGTCATTGAAATAATGTAAGCACCAAACGCCTTGGGGCTCACCTCTTCGCGCATATTTTGCATCACCTCAAAAACACGCAGTGTCTCCTGGGTCGGCTCACTGTAACGAGTGAGGTCAATATCTGAAATTGCTTTACTACCTTCTCCGGTGGCGATCAGCTTGGCCAGTGAGTCGATACGCTCATCTTCCGAGAGTGCATTGTAGTCCAGTGTTGTCTTTAATATCTCCGCGACAGCTTCTGAGTGGCGCGTGGACTCTTGGCGAATATCCAGCTTCAACAGATAGAAGCCAAATGTTTCGGCCAGATAGATCAGATCTTTCAGTTTGCCATCGGCTATCGCTTGATCTCCATTGGCAATGAGTGACTCGCGAAGCAGATAGAGGTCACTCAGGAATTCACTTTCAGAGGCGTAGCGGTCATGCTCGCTGCTGTTCAGGGTGCTATCGGCAAGTTTAGCCTCGGTAGCGGCCAGATTGCAGCTCAAACGATAGCGCATGATCTCAACTTTGCGACGATAAGGCTCAGTTTTGAAACGATCCAGCTTACCGGCAAAGGCCCGCTCTGAATAGCGCGTATCGTCATCTGCAATGCTGCTGAGTAGTGGCTCTGAGAAATGACAAAGATTGCTCGAATGGGTCAGGAGATGGATCAGCTCGTTGACTCGGGGAATATATGCATCTAATACCTGGCGTGTCTGCATCCGCAACGCCATTTCGGTGGTTTCAGGTTTCACGTTGGGGTTGCCATCGCGGTCACCACCAATCCATGAGCCAAACTTGATGATGCTCGGTATCTCAAGCGGTTTGCCGATCAGCTCACTGCCATAGTGACGTTTAATGGCCTTTTCCAGGTGGCGATAGCTTTGTGGAATGGCATCAAACAGGCTCTCTTTAAAAAAGTAGAGTCCATTTTTTATTTCATCAGTCACCTTGGGGCGAGTAGAGCGTACTTCGTCAGTTAACCAGAGCTGGCGAATACCGGTTTCAATCTCCTTAACCACCTCTTGGTGCTGATATTTATTCAGGCGCGGATCATCCAGCTGTTTGATGGTGATAAAAATGCGGCGCTGGGTCTCTAATATTGTGCGACGCTTTGCTTCAGTAGGGTGAGCGGTGATGACCGGGATATAGGCGAGACCATTTAAGAGTGTCTCCAGCTGCTCAAGCTTAACCCCCTGTTGATACAAGGTGCGAATAGTGTCGTCGAAGGAGCCGGTCCAGAGAGGTGCCGCCGCTTTAACCGTTTTGCGGCGCTGGATGTGTTGAAACTCTTCTTCCGCAATGTTGACCAGGCTGAAGTAGATGCTGAATGCCCTGACCACATGGGTTACCGTTGCGGGATCCAGCCCCTCGATCAGCTCGTTCATGCGTTTACGGGTGTGGGCACTCTCTTTATTACGCAGATTGAGGAAGCCTTTGCGCAGGCTCTCCACTGCATGGAAAACGCGCTCACCAGCCTGGCCACGGATGACATTGCCCAGCAAGGTGCCCAGCAGTTTTACCCGTGTGCGGAGTACTTTGTCGCTAATTTTTTGTTTCGGCATAATTACAACTTAATCTTCTTTGGTTGTAGTTCAGGTGCAAGAGTTAAAATGGGCTACGAAGCGGCGCATTATAGCGTTATTCCGGTTTTTTTCATACCCAACTCAAAATCCCTAATCCCCCGATAGAAACACGTATGCTGCACAAGCTCTTGATTCCACAGCAAAACAAAAAATAGCCGCCGAACCTGCGGGTGCGACTAATATTTTTAGTTTCACTGTGAAACCAATATCTTACACATCATCTCGCGCTTCTATCGGGGGATTAGGGAAAATCCGTTGGTTTCGGTGCAGCAGCAGCGACCAGACAACCCTTCGTTTCTCTTTTGGATGGGCTCATTTTCAACCGCAAAGCCAATATGAAAAATGACCATCCTTTTCCCGTTGAGCAAGCAAAACCTGAAAACATTAAGCGGGCAATTTAACCCCCAACTTTGATGAGAATCAGCGTGATTTAAATGCATTCCAAAAGAGCACCCACGGAAGATAAATAATGCTAACTCGTGGCCCTGTAAAGGAAAAAAAAGTTTTCCACAAAAGCTGTGGATAACTTTGTGGATTAAATGTGTGAAAGGGCCGGCAAGCCCCGCCATTATTACAGAAATGTTAAATTGATCAAAAAATAGACACTTAAATTTTACTATAACATTCAGTAGGATAGATAAGTCAATGCACTGTTTGATGATTTTTTTCTGTTTACTCGATGAAAAGGGCGCTGTGGAAAAAAGTTGTGAATAACCCCGGTTTTTGGTTGACAGAACAGCAGAGGTAAGCGATCTATCTTCTGACCCCGCCATCACACGAGGGAGGTGGCGCGTTCATCTGTTTTTGGTGATTGGTTTGAGGGCGGCTGGTTAGCCTAGGGTGTTACGAAAAAATCGCACTTTAACCCGGTTAAATTGATAGAGGAGGCAAAAGAGAGTGTCGGGTTTATCAATTACCCGGGTTAGGAGGCGGAGCTGGTCTCTTTCACTTTACGGGGCCGGCCAATGGTGCGATTAGGTAGCCCCTTTTCATTGTAACGCTCTTTCCATATTTCGTGGGCAGGTATGCCAATCTTTTCGGCAATTGCGCGCTCCATCCGTGGGTAGGGTCGATCCAGTGCCAGCTTTGGAGCGTGCCGGCTAACGCCGAGCTCTCTGGCAAGCGAGCTGAGTGTGTAACCGGCTATTTCAAGTCGGTACTTGATCCAAGCGCGGCGCTTTGGCGGATCTAAAGGGATATCGTTGTCGTTCATGTTGAGAAAGATAGCAACTGCTGGCGGTGGTCGCAAGGTGTTTTTAATAAAAATTTAACAACTTACGGTTTTATATTTCACCTAAAAAAATAATACATTTTGTGTTAAGTAGTTGATTACAGCAGTTTTTTTAAGTCATAAAGCAGATTAATTGCATCCCGTGGGGTGAGTTTATCGACACTCACTTTATCCAATTGTGCAATAGCCGGGTGGGGCGGCTCTGCGGCGAAAAGTGAAATTTGTTGCGGTGGCGGTGCCACATTTTGCGGGTTCTCTCCCTCCAGCTGGTGCAGCTTCTGCTTGGCATTGCGAATAACATGCTCAGGTACCCCGGCCAGTGCGGCCACTTGCAAGCCATAGCTCTTATTTGCAGGCCCCTCTTTAACCGAGTGCATAAAGACAATACGGTTGCCGTGCTCTACGGCATCCAGGTGTACATTAACCACATTGCTATGCTGCTCGGGCAGGGTGGTGAGTTCGAAGTAGTGGGTGGAGAACAGAGTGAAGGCTTTAACACTGCGGGCCAACTGTTCAGCACAGGCCCAGGCCAGCGAAAGGCCATCAAAAGTGCTGGTTCCACGCCCGACTTCATCCATTAAAACGAGACTTTGCGGGGTTGCATTGTGCAGAATATTGGCGGTTTCAGTCATCTCGACCATAAACGTCGAGCGACCACTGGCCAAATCATCTGAGGCACCAATGCGGGTGAAGATGCGGTCAATGGGCCCTAATGTGGCGGCTTTTGCGGGAACATAGCTGCCAATATAAGCCAGTAGCGAAATCAGTGCCACTTGCCGCATATAGGTGGACTTCCCCCCCATGTTGGGGCCGGTAATGAGCAACATGCAGCGCTCATGGCTCAGCACGGTGTCGTTAGGAATGAAAGGAGCATCCAATACTTGCTCCACCACCGGGTGGCGACCGGCTGTGATGTTGATGCCGGGTTGGTTGCTCATCTGCGGGCAGCTAAGGTTCAGCCTCTCTGCCCGTTCTGCCAGATTATTCAGCGCATCCAACTGTGCCAGTGCGCTGGCACAGAGTTGCAGCTCCGCCAACTGTTGATTGAGAGTCTCTAACAACGCCTCATAAAGCGCTTTCTCTTTACTGAGAGCACGCTCTTTAGCACTTAAAACCTGGTCTTCGAAGCGCTTAAGCTCTGGTGTGATATAGCGTTCGGCATTTTTAAGGGTCTGGCGGCGCTGATAGTCGGCGGGTACATTGTCAGACTGCCCTTTACTGACTTCAATATAGTAGCCGTGTACCCGGTTATAGCTGACTTTTAGCGTGGCGATGCCGGTGCGGGTTTTTTCACGCTGCTCCAGATCGACCAAGTATTGCCCGGCGTTCTCTTTCAATGTGCGTAGCTGGTCCAGCTCAGCGTTGTAACCTGGGGCGATGACTCCTCCGTCACGAATCAGCATCGGTGGATTATCGATAATGGCGCGTTGCAAAAGATCGGTTGTTTCCGGATGCTGGCCTATTTCATCTAACAGCTCGCATAGTAGCCGGGTATCAAGGTTGGATAGCAGCTGCTGAATAGCGGGTAGTTGCTCCAGGGCAGAGCCAAGTTGCATGAGATCCCTCGGGCGGGCGCTGCGGAGTGCAACGCGGGCAAGAATGCGCTCCACATCACCAACACGGCATAATATCTGATGCAGGTCGATATAGCGGCTCGCTTGCAACAGCGTGCCGATCACTTGATGGCGCTGCTGTAATAGCGACTGATCACGCAGCGGGCGATTGATCCAGCGGCGCAGCGTGCGACTGCCCATCGCGGTGGCCGTATGATCCATTACCCAGGCCAGCGTATGCTCCTGCCCGCCGGAGAGGTTATATTCCAGCTCCAAATTCCGGCGCGTGGCGCTATCCAGCTGGATAGCATCATCTTGTGACTCAACCCGCAGCGCATGAATATGTGGCAACGTGGTGCGTTGGGTCTCCTTTATATAGTTGAGCAGGCAGCCTGCCGCAGCGATAGCGGCGGGCATATCCTCACAACCAAAACCGGCCAAATCTTTAGTACCAAACTGATTGGCCAGCAAACGGGTAGCCGTCTCCAGTTCAAAATTCCATGGGGCTTGATTGCGGATGCCGCTCTGCTCACTTAACGCTGAACGGGGGAACTCCTCGCTCAGTAAGAGTTCAGCCGGCTGCAGACGCGCCAACTCATTGACCAAAGCCTCCATACTATTGAGCTGCATGGCGTAAAAACGACCACTACTGACATCCAGCGTAACGAGCCCGAGCTGATCCCCCACCTGGTGCGCCGCTGCCAGCAAATTGTCGCGGCGCTCATCCAATAACGCCTCATCGGTAAGAGTGCCCGGGGTCAGAATACGCACAACTTTGCGCTCTACCGGGCCTTTACTGGTCGCAGGATCACCCACTTGCTCGCAGATGGCAACCGACTCCCCTCGGCGCACCAGCTTGGCCAGATACCCTTCAGCCGCGTGGTAGGGTATGCCCGCCATAGGAATAGGCTCGCCGGCAGATTGACCCCGCGCAGTGAGGGTGATATCCAGCAACTTGGATGCCTTGCGTGCATCATCAAAAAACAGCTCATAAAAATCACCCATGCGATAGAAGAGCAAAATATCAGGATGCTCCCCCTTAATACGCAAATACTGCATCATCATCGGGGTATGTGGCTTGTTTTTTTCTTTAGAACTCATGCTATTGCACTGCTTATGTTATTGAAATGTATTTGACTTTGTATTTTAAATTGCCTCTTGGAGTCCCCGCAAATACCGGCCAACTCCACTAAAAACTGCAAGATGCCCATGGCAACAGAACAGAATATCAAACCTCCACCCCCCAGGACAGTACAAGTGGTGGAATCAAGGCCGATATGGGTGAAAATACTGGTTTGAGGATGAAATGTAGGCTACGAGTGCGAAACATTTTTCCTATCACTATACCTAGATTTTGACGTTATCATCTCTCTGATTGATATATGAGTATTGTTTTGTCATCTGGCGTGCCATTATGTAACATATTTCATGTTACATAACACGCAGGTCGTTGTGAGGATTGGATAGATGGCTAAAGGCACTAGTGGGCGAATTGTCGTTGAGATTGACCCTAAATTGAAGCAAGCGTTGTATGATGCGCTGGGTGATGAGGGGATGAATTTGAAGCAGTGGTTTCTCAATAATGTGGGGCTGTTTCTTGAGGGGCGTAGCGGTTCTACGCTACCCCTATTTTCATCGCAAGAACTCGATGGAAGGAAGCGTTGATGTTATTTAATCCGACTAAAGCCGCCTTTGGCCGCCATGAGACGTTTGCGCTTCGCTATAGCTGGCTGACGAAAGGTTACCGAGCTGTTTCTGCTCTCGGTGCTGACACAATATAAGCGTTACGGCATAAATAATGGACTACTACGAAAATAATGCTGCAGCCTTTGTTGAATCAACCCGTTTGCTCGATATGCAACCACTCTATCAACGATTCCTGCCGTTGTTGCCAAAGCAAGCACATATTCTGGATGCCGGTTGTGGCTCTGGGCGGGATGCAAAACAGTTCATCGAACAGGGCTATCAAGTCACCGCCTTCGATGCCTCTGCCAAGATTGCCGCACTGGCAGAAAAAGAGATTGGGCACCCGGTCTCGGTGCAGTGCCTGCAAAATATTCAATATCAAAATCAATTTGATGGTATTTGGGCTTGCGCTTCACTACTGCATGTTCCAGCTAAAGAGTTAGCCGATGTTTTCCATCGGCTGGCGCGAGCACTAAAGCCCCAAGGCGTGATCTATTGTTCGTTCAAATATGGTCAGAATGAATATGAAAAACAGGGGCGTCGGTTTACTGACATGGATGAAATTGGGTTAAGGGTGTTAGTGGATGAGATTGATGGGCTGGCAACAAAGGAGCTGTGGGTCACGGCTGATCGCAGGCCAGGGCGAGAGCAGGAGCGGTGGTTGAATGGGATTTTAATGGGCGATGTTTAACTGTATTTGCTTACACAAAAACGAAAATGATTTTGGCAGCATATGGCGTCAGTTAGATAAACGCTGCTCTATAATGAAAAAAGATAAGATGATATGAGTGACGAAAATTACTCCAAATTGGTGGAACCCAAACTTCCAGACCCTAACGAGCCTGAGGGGGAATGTTTTGATCCTGTCATGGTGCCATTTAATCCAACAGACATTGATATTGTAGTTGAACCAAAATCATTGGATGCTCTTATAGAACGCATTCGGCACAAAGATATTGATATGAATGCCGATTTTCAACGGCATGCACATTTAGCGACCTGCGGACTCTCTGCCGAGGTCAGCGGCGAATCACCTTCAGTGAGGCAAGATCCAAAGAAAAAATCCGAACGAGAGTTTTGGCTGCCTAAAGGTAGAAAAGTATTTTGTGAAAATCATGTAAAATTACAAGACGGCTTTAGATTGCATTTTTACGTATCAAGCACTGAGAAAGTGATATATATCGCTTACCTAGGGCCGCACTTGACCTCGTGAATATTTGATAACCGCCCGTATATGAACCTACCAACAACCCACTCCCTCATCACCGGCGGAAAGTCAGACCCTTTCCTCCCCCAATTACTCGCTGCCATCAACCAGGCCACAGAGATCGACATCACCGTGGCCTTTATCCGCCAGAGCGGTTTGGGTTTGATCTTTGATGCGTTAAAAGATGCGATGGATCGTCAAGCGCTGATTCGGGTATTAACGTCTGATTACCTCGATGTCACCGAACCGCAAGCACTACGGCGATTGATGTTGCTGGCAGAACGTGGTGCAGATATTCGCTTATTTTCTACCGCAGGTGATCCCAGCTTTCACATCAAGTCCTATATTTTTCTGCATCGTGATGGTGAAGCCATCTCCAGTGGTTGTGCCTTTGTCGGTTCCAGTAATATCTCCAACATGGCGTTGACACGTGGTTTGGAGTGGAACCTGCGCGTAGATTACCCAGCAGAGTCGGCGAAATTTACCGAAATACACCACAAGTTTGAAACGCTATTTTCTGACGAGCGAGTATTTTCCCTCACGCATGGCTGGGTCGATGATTATGTGGCACGGCGCAAGGTCTTGTTACGGGCGGTGGTTGGTGGTGAGCCGGAAGAGGTGCTTCTGCCTGCCATGCCTACCGAGATTCAGGCCGAGGCGCTGTGGGCATTGCAAGCGTCTCGTGCTGCTGGTTATCGGCGTGGCTTGGTGGTACTGGCTACCGGCTTGGGTAAGACTTGGTTGGTAGCTTTTGATGTGCAACAGCTCAAAGCTAAGCGGGTCTTGTTCGTAAGCGCCAAATCAACCCCACCCTACCAACCTGAGCCATTTCCCTCCACCCTGTGATACTCAATCACCACGGAGCATAGAAATGAATGAAGCAGAAGCAGGCACGACAGCACTGACAGAGCG